>NZ_JBQQCM010000037.1:0-507 GCF_052246755.1 Halobacillus sp. B29 | reverse complement strand
CCTGCGTGATGAGGCCTTAGACCATGTGGTTTTCTACCTATTCTCAGGATGTAAAGACCCGCAATAGTCTGTCACAAAAGCATTTCTTAAAGATTAAGAAGGAGAACCTTTCTGTACTAGAAGGTCCGTTCGCAGTATTATAGTTGGGTTGGTGGGGAGATGGCGAGACTCCCCGGTTAAAAGCGGAAGCACCTTGGTCAGCGTCGTATGAACTGGACTGAGCTGGCGGAGATAAAGGAAACACGAAGAGCGTAGCGATTCGATGTTGACTTATCGTACAGAAGTGAGGGAAGTCTCACTAGTCGCTAGGTGCTGGAGCTGGATAGCTCTCTTCAACGTTTAGGCACTCATTTATTCTTACGTCTCTAAAAAGTGTAAGAGTGGGAGAAGGATCTAGGTGAGACCCCACAAGGAGTGAAACGACTGAGGAGGCTCACCAGTTCCCCCACAGGAAAGCGAGTTATTTCCCCACCAACCCTTATCCATCTATCGTAACGGACCCATTTA
>NZ_JBQQCM010000036.1:0-528 GCF_052246755.1 Halobacillus sp. B29 | reverse complement strand
CCTAAATCCAACACTTATGTTGGCATTGATCTCGGATTGAAAGACTTCGCTGCTCTCTCGAATGGCACCACCTATCAAAACCCACGATACCTACGTAAGACCGAAAAGAAACTAGCAAAAGCTCAACATATCCTTTCCCGAAGGGAAAAGGGATCTTCGAATTGGCATAAGCAACGTATTAAAGTAGCTAGACTTTACGAGAAGATAGCGAACTCCCGCAAAGATTATCTGCATAAGATTTCTACCGAAATCATCAAAAACCACGATGTGATCGGTGTAGAAAATCTCCAAATTTCCAATATGCTCAAAAGCCGAAAGCGATCCAAATCGATTAGTGATGTGAGCTGGTCGATGTTCTATGCTCGAATACAAAGCAAAGTGGTACGGGAAGCAGTTGGTACCCGTATCGAACGTTTTTGCGAGTTCACAGCTGTGTTCCAAGTGCGGATACCAAAACCGTGAGGTGAAGAATCTCGCTGTTCGAACGTGGGATTGCCCAGATTGCGGCTGCCACCACGACCGCGACCT
>NZ_JBQQCM010000035.1:0-529 GCF_052246755.1 Halobacillus sp. B29 | reverse complement strand
ATCCGCTTGCTTCCCGCGCTCGACTTGCATGTATTAGGCACGCCGCCAGCGTTCGTCCTGAGCCAGGATCAAACTCTCCATAAAAGTTGAGATTGATTAGCTCTTTGCACACCGAATGTGCTTGTTTAAATTCCTTCTTTATTGAAAGAATATCTTGACGTACTGGTTGGTTCGTTCAGTTTTCAAAGATCAAAAGTGTTCATGGTGGGCCTGAGTGGACTTGAACCACCGACCTCACGCTTATCAGGCGTGCGCTCTAACCAACTGAGCTACAGGCCCCAATGTTAAAGAAATAATGGAGCGGGTGAAGGGAATCGAACCCTCATCATCAGCTTGGAAGGCTGAGGTTTTACCACTAAACTACACCCGCAATATATAGTTATGAATTGTAAGAGTTGCTCGATGGTCGGGAAGACAGGATTCGAACCTGCGACCCCTTGGTCCCAAACCAAGTGCTCTACCAAGCTGAGCTACTTCCCGTATAATGGCGCGCCCGAGAGGAGTCGAACCCCTAACCTTCTGATCCGTA
>NZ_JBQQCM010000034.1:0-570 GCF_052246755.1 Halobacillus sp. B29 | reverse complement strand
AGCCAGCCGCCGAAGGTGGGGCCAATGATTGGGGTGAAGTCGTAACAAGGTAGCCGTATCGGAAGGTGCGGCTGGATCACCTCCTTTCTAAGGAAACCGGAAAGGCGGAAACGACCGATGGTCGTGGGAGCTGAACCGGACGGAAGACGTACTTGGTTGGTTGTTCAGTTTTGAGAGATTAAACTATTTAAAATATTTAATCCTATAGTAATTGGATGGGCCTGTAGCTCAGTTGGTCAGAGCGCACGCCTGATAAGCGTGAGGTCGGTGGTTCAAGTCCACTCAGGCCCACCATTCAATTCTGGGGCCTTAGCTCAGCTGGGAGAGCGCCTGCTTTGCACGCAGGAGGTCAGCGGTTCGATCCCGCTAGGCTCCACCATTTAAATGAATGACTTAAACACAAAGTGTGATTTTGTGTTTTATATTCAACCCTAAATAATGGGTGTGAACCTTGAAAACTGGATAAGGAATCAATAGCGTTTTAGACGCTAGTGATGACAAGACATTCAACAGAAACATCGAACGAAACAACGTCTTTTCACGACGATAGTTAAGTGAATAAGGGCGCAC
>NZ_JBQQCM010000033.1:0-607 GCF_052246755.1 Halobacillus sp. B29 | reverse complement strand
CCGAATGGAGCAGTGCCTACAAGGAAACCGGAAAAGGTTTGAGTTACTCTACTTGTTCCAAACAACTACCCAAGCTTAAAAGAGAATTCCTTTGGTTAAAGGAAGTGGATAGCACGGCCATCCAAACTTCGGTCAAACATCTTTCTGACGCTTATAAACGGTTTTTCAAAAAGCAAAACCAAGCTCCACGGTTCAAATCAAAGAAGAACAGCGTCCAGTCCTACACCACAAAATGCACAAACGGAAATATTGCCATCCAGGATCGCAAAATCAAACTGCCTAAGCTGGGACTTGTGAGATTTGCCAAGAGCCGTGAAGTGAAAGGTCGCATCTTGAGTGCGACGGTTCGCCGCAATCCGAGCGGAAAATATTCTGTATCCAATCTTGTTCAAACAGATATTCAGGAACTTCCTAAATCCAACACGTATGTTGGCATTGATCTCGGATTGAAAGACTTCGCTACTCTCTCGAATGGCACCGCCTATCAAAACCCACGATACCTACGTAAGACCGAAAAGAAACTAGCAAAAGCTCAACGTATCCTTTCCCGAAGGGAAAAGGGATCTTCGAATTGGCATAAGCAACGTATTAAAGTAGCTAGACTTCA
>NZ_JBQQCM010000032.1:0-788 GCF_052246755.1 Halobacillus sp. B29 | reverse complement strand
TCTTCTTACGGAGGTTTCCTTTTGAATGTTGAGCCAGTACTTTCGCATTGGTATTTCCACTAATTAGATCGCGAAGGATCAGCCGTCCCGAAACTCCTAACACATCGGTAGCTACAGCACCCAATTTAATATTGGCCCCTTCCAATACTTTTTGGATTCGGTTGGCTTCTCTGGATCTCTCATCAATTAGACTGCGACGGTATCTCACGAGCTCTCGTAATTCCCGCTGTTCTCGATTTGGGATAAAGCTCGGCTTGAGTAACCCATGTTTCAATAGCTCGGCGATCCATTCTGCATCCTTAACGTCGGTTTTTCTTCCTGGAACTTGTTTAATATGTTGGGCATTCACGACATAAACCGATAAATTGGCTTCGAGTTCTAACAGATTATAAATGGGCTTCCAGTAGACACCTGTACTTTCCATCGCCACATGGGTACAGCTATTCTTTCGGATCCAATCAGACAGCGCAAGCAAGTCATCCGTCATGGTGCCGAAGGTACGAAGTTCCTTCTGATCAGAAAGCAAAAGACACGCAGTGATACTCTTCTTGTGCACATCCATCCCACATACACGATCACTTATTACGTGCATAAGGGCCCGCCTCCTTTTGGAAAGGTGCAGCCAGCTACCCCTTTCGGAAACGTTACGTGTAATCTACCCTACGTGCTTCTCCGAGGAGAGCGACAATCCATGGTACACTTGCTTCCGAAGATCCGTCTCTGTTACGAGTTCTAAGACATCACGCCTTCTCGACCTTTGGTAGAAGTCGCTGACTGTACTCTTCTAA
>NZ_JBQQCM010000031.1:0-1065 GCF_052246755.1 Halobacillus sp. B29 | reverse complement strand
CACCCTGAAGAGAGATTGCTTAGAATAGCGAGGATCTAGGAGCTGTAGCTGGATTGATATGAAGTCGGAAGAGACGTTCGCTCGTCCGATGGTTGAATGATTGCCTTATCCAGTTTTGAGGGTTTACAAAAAAAAATGTAATTTACCCTTGAATTTTTTCTCTCAGGACAATATAATATATCTTGTCCTTGAAAAAAGAAATAAGGTTTGGTGGTGAAGGCGAAGAGGTCACACCTGTTCCCATGCCGAACACAGAAGTTAAGCTCTTCAGCGCCGATGGTAGTCGGGTCGATCCCCGTGAGAGTAGGACGCCGCCAAACTTTATAATCCGGAGGATTAGCTCAGCTGGGAGAGCACTTGCCTTACAAGCAAGGGGTCGCAGGTTCGAGCCCTGCATCCTCCACCATTTTTAGTTGCCGGCCTAGCTCAACTGGCAGAGCAACTGATTTGTAATCAGTAGGTTGGGGGTTCAAGTCCTCTGGCCGGCACCATGAGATCTTTGATTTGAAAATAACATAGATTTATTTTGTTATGAGCCATTAGCTCAGTTGGTAGAGCATCTGACTTTTAATCAGAGGGTCGAAGGTTCGAATCCTTCATGGCTCACCATTTGCCTGCGGGTGTGGTGGAATTGGCAGACACGCTAGATTTAGGATCTAGTGCTTCACGGCGTGGGGGTTCAAGTCCCTCCACCCGCACTTATTGCGGAAGTAGTTCAGTGGTAGAACACCACCTTGCCAAGGTGGGGGTCGCGGGTTCGAATCCCGTCTTCCGCTCCAATAGTTACTTTAATATACTTATAATTGAACAACAAGATAGTCCATATGAAAAACATGTCAAGCCGGGGTGGCGGAATTGGCAGACGCACAGGACTTAAAATCCTGCGGTGGGTCACCACCGTGCCGGTTCGAGTCCGGCCCTCGGCACCATACTCATATGCGCCCGTAGCTCAATTGGATAGAGCGTCTGACTACGGATCAGAAGGTTAGGGGTTCGACTCCTCTCGGGCGCGCCATTATACGGGAAGTAGCTCAGCTTGGTAGAGCACTTGGTTTGGGACCAAGG
>NZ_JBQQCM010000030.1:0-1615 GCF_052246755.1 Halobacillus sp. B29 | reverse complement strand
TTAACCAGAATTCTAGATATTTCTGGTTGACCATTTTTAATATGGTCTTATTATTACAGTAGCCAGGGTAGAACGCCCCTGCCCGTGGGACTTAGATCCCGTCCTGGTAAACCGTTCACCCCCTACTGGTAGAAACATGTTTGAGGCTGGTTGGGACAAGATCCCGTATAACAAGCGAAGCTATGATACTACTAGGAGGACTAGGGGTTACTGGCAAGATGAATCTGAGGAGGAGATATAGAATGAATCCAGTCGTGGGTCTGGATGTTTCAAAAGGAGAAAGTGAGGTTCAGACCTTTTTAGATAAAGGAAAACCTTACGGTAAAAGTTTTAGCATCAAGCATGACCTGGAGGGACTAGGCTCATTACTTGAGTTTTTGGAAGGTGTAAAAGATGCAACAGGCATTCAACCTTCGGTTGTACTAGAAGCTACTGGGCACTATCACGCACCAGTGGTGCAGTTTCTAGAGCAGCATAACTATTTATTGATTATTGTTAACCCTTTGATCTCTCATAGAGCTAAAAGCTCTAGTTTACGAAAAGTTAAAACGGATGCCATTGATGCTTATCGGCTTTGTGAGCTTTATTACAAGGAAGATTTAGAACCTTATAAAAGGCGCGGTATTCAGCTTTTAAACTTGCGTAATCTTACAAGGCAACACGAGAATATTACAGGAATTTATGTACAAACCAAATTGCAATTTCAAGCAGTACTGGATCAAATCTTCCCTGAATATAAAGGGGTTTTTGGTGACTTATACTCAGTTGTGTCTTTACTTGTATTAAAGGAATTCCCTGCATCAGAAGACATTTTAGATGTTAACCAAGATGCGTTAGCTGATAAAATTAAAGTACTCTGTAAGAGTCGGTCTAGGAGATGGGCAGAGGAAAAAGCTCAGGATCTTAAGAAAGCAGCCGCACGGAACCCATTCAAAAAGACACTTTATCAGAGTCATTTACTGAGTCTTGGTATGTATATCACTATGCTTCTTCAATACAAAAAGCATCTATCCAGATTGGACTCAGAGATAGATGCTCTCGCAAAAGAAGTTGAAGAATATAAGATCATCCAATCTATCCCTGGTATTGGAGAAAAAATCGCTGCCACGATTATTTCTGAGATTGGGGAGATAGACCGGTTTAATCACCCTAAAAAGCTAGTAGCATTCGCAGGAGTTGATCCAGAAGTACATGAATCAGGTAAGTTTAAGGCTACTTTAGTTCGGATTACAAAACGTGGTTCAAGCCGGCTACGTCATGCCCTATATATGGCCGTTAGATCTGGTATTCGTGATTGTCGCAAACAAAAAACAACAGCCGAAATTATCCCTAGAAACAAAAAATTAAGAGCGTTTTACGACAAGAAGCGAAAGGAAGGCAAATTATATAAAGTAGCCGTCATTGCTTGTGTAAATAAGCTCTTACATTGGATTTATGCTTTATTAAAAAACAAAACCACTTTCCAAGATATAGCGTAATCACTATTTCCATCTAAATAATACAAAACCTTCCAATCAAACATTTGAGGAAGGTTATTTGCCATGCGCATTTTTAGTATAACATGGGTTACCTTAAGTTTTTATTGAAAAATGTTGACAAACTATTAGCTGGTTTA
>NZ_JBQQCM010000028.1:0-1686 GCF_052246755.1 Halobacillus sp. B29 | reverse complement strand
GAGCCTCCTGATATGAACGAAACTGTCAACCCCTCACACTTTTGACCATCTTTAAGAAGAGAAGCATTAACGCTTCTTTTTTAAGGTCTTCATTCAGGTTTTCCTGGTAAGGGGGTCAAGTGCTCTCCTTGACGACCTTTCCAGGAAAACCTATTCGCAGGAAGCGATAAACAAGAGGCTCCTTTCATTCGGGATATTAAGGGCATAAGTACACGGCACGAAGGCAAAAACGATCACTGCGGTTAGCATTCTGATATACGTGGGTTTTCACATTTTATCTTTCCGTATAAAGGCCTTTCCACTAACTCAGGTCGTGCGTTAGTCGACAGACATAGCACATAGGAGGCGCGTGGATGAACCTTTCCGGTTTTTCTCTTTGCCTTCGAGCCCTATACTTATTGAATGTTGAACTCCTTTAAACGTTGAGGTTGATTCTAATGTTACAATCTCTTAGTTCCCTTGAGGAAGGTCTTCGACTTCCTGCATAACGGCCCAAATAAAACCGGCTAGTTCTCTGGCAACGGCCGTAATCGCTTTACCTTTTTCCTTCCCTCGAGATATTAAACGATAGTATTTCTTATGAAGTCGATTTTGTGCTTTCCATGAGATCGATTGAATCGTTGGGGGAAGGCCATTTAAGCGTTTCTTTAAGTTCCCTTTTACCGCAGGCTGATAGCGATAACTCCAAGCAGCTTCGATGAGAAGACGTCTCACATGCCGGTTGCCTGTTTTCGTGATTCCTCCTTGATATCGTACGTTTCCACTTGAACTTTCGCTGGGGATTAAACCGATATATCCCATAAATTGTCCAGGTTTTGGAAAGCGTTTAAACGAACCGATTTCGGCTGCGAGGCTGACCGCGGTAATTAAAGCGATGCCTCTTAAGGATTGAAGAACCTGAATGATTGGGGCATGGACGCCATCGGTAGCTTGAATTTTTATTTCTTCTTCATACCGTTGAATACGCTGTTCTAATTCTTTGAGTTGGTGGTAGTATTCTTGAAAGGTCAACTTGGAAAGCGCGTTTTTAAAGGTTAAGGTATCCAGCCACGCTCGATATTTCTTCGTCCATTTATTAACGCCTGAAGGTGGATGGATGTTATTCCGCAGCAAGAATTTAGTCAACCGATGTTTCGCTCTCAGCTCATCTTCCTTGGCGTCTTCCCGCGCTCGGACAAGATCTCGAAGGGCTTCATCTTCCGATGTAGGAACATAGACAGATACCAATTCTCCCGCCCGATATAGCTGAGCGAGGCGAATAGAGTCTCTTTTATCCGTCTTGATTTTTTCGCCAGGCTTTTGAGGAATTAAGGATGGAGCGATCACATCACAGTGGATACCCATAGCTAGAAATTGTCTGTACAACGGATATCCGGTGGGACCGGCTTCATAACAAAAACGTAAGTTTTGAGGGTCTCCCAGTTTTTTTACTAACTTTCGTATAGCTTCAGGCGTGTGAGGAATCACTCCCCAGTACCTTGGCTTCTCTCTTCCTTCCTCCGCAATCGCCACAGCAATTTTTTCTTTAGAAACGTCTAAGCCAACATATTTCAGGGTACTCTTCATAGTAAGCTAGCTCCTTCCGTAATGTAGCTCTGATAGGGTTTGGGTTTCTTACTTATTCCTTACCCGATTAACCTACGAATTTACGTGTAAGGAGCTAGTTTTTCGTTCATGATAACTCAG
>NZ_JBQQCM010000027.1:0-3011 GCF_052246755.1 Halobacillus sp. B29 | reverse complement strand
TCGATCCATTAGTATCCGTCAGCTCCACGTGTCACCACGCTTCCACCTCGGACCTATCAACCTCATCGTCTCTGAGGGATCTTACTTACTTGGCGTAAGGGGAAATCTCATCTCAAGGGGGGCTTCATGCTTAGATGCTTTCAGCACTTATCCCGACCACACGTAGCTACCCAGCGATGCTCCTGGCGGAACAACTGGTACACCAGCGGTGTGTCCATCCCGGTCCTCTCGTACTAAGGACAGCTCCTTTCAAATTTCCAACGCCCACGACGGATAGGGACCGAACTGTCTCACGACGTTCTGAACCCAGCTCGCGTACCGCTTTAATGGGCGAACAGCCCAACCCTTGGGACCGACTACAGCCCCAGGATGCGATGAGCCGACATCGAGGTGCCAAACCTCCCCGTCGATGTGGACTCTTGGGGGAGATAAGCCTGTTATCCCCGGGGTAGCTTTTATCCGTTGAGCGACGGCCCTTCCATGCGGTACCGCCGGATCACTAAGCCCGACTTTCGTCCCTGCTCGACTTGTAGGTCTCGCAGTCAAGCTCCCTTGTGCCTTTACACTCTGCGAATGATTTCCAACCATTCTGAGGGAACCTTTGGGCGCCTCCGTTACTCTTTAGGAGGCGACCGCCCCAGTCAAACTGCCCACCTGACACTGTCTCCGGACCGGATTACGGTCCTGGGTTAGAATGTCCGTACAGCCAGGGTAGTATCCCACCAGCGCCTCCACCGAAGCTAGCGCTCCGGCTTCTAAGGCTCCTACCTATCCTGTACAAGCTGTACCAACATTCAATATCAGGCTACAGTAAAGCTCCACGGGGTCTTTCCGTCCTGTCGCGGGTAATGTGCATCTTCACACATCGTATAATTTCACCGGGTCTCTCGTTGAGACAGTGCCCAAGTCGTTGCACCTTTCGTGCGGGTCGGAACTTACCCGACAAGGAATTTCGCTACCTTAGGACCGTTATAGTTACGGCCGCCGTTTACTGGGGCTTCGGTTCAACGCTTCGCCTTACGGCTAACGCATCCCCTTAACCTTCCAGCACCGGGCAGGTGTCAGCCCCTATACTTCGCCTTACGGCTTCGCAGAGACCTGTGTTTTTGGTAAACAGTCGCTTGGGCCTTTTCACTGCGGCTCCTCGGCAGAGGAGCACCCCTTCTCCCGAAGTTACGGGGTCATTTTGCCGAGTTCCTTAACGAGAGTTCTCCCGCTCACCTTAGGATCCTCTCCTCGCCTACCTGTGTTGGTTTGCGGTACGGGCACCTCTTTCCTCACTAGAGGATTTTCTTGGCAGTGTGAACTCAGGAGCTTCGGTACTTTAGTTCCCTCCCCATCACAGCTTGACGTTGCCGGACGGATTTGCCTATCCGACCGTCTCACTGCTTGGACGCGCTCATCCAATGGCGCGCTCTCCTTATCCTCCTGCGTCCCCCCGTCGTTCAAACGGAAAGGAGGTGGTACAGGAATATCAACCTGTTGTCCATCGCCTACGCCTTTCGGCCTCGGCTTAGGTCCCGACTAACCCTGAGAGGACGAGCCTTCCTCAGGAACCCTTAGGCTTTCGGTGAAAGAGATTCTCACTCTTTTTTCGCTACTCATACCGGCATTCTCACTTCTAAGCGCTCCACCAGTCCTTACGGTCTGACTTCACGGCCCTTAGAACGCTCTCCTACCACTGATCGTAAGATCAATCCGCAGCTTCGGTGGTGTGTTTAGCCCCGATATATTTTCGGCGCAGAGTCACTCGACCAGTGAGCTATTACGCACTCTTTGAATGATGGCTGCTTCTAAGCCAACATCCTGGTTGTCTAAGCAACTCCACATCCTTTTCCACTTAACACACACTTTGGGACCTTAGCTGGCGGTCTGGGCTGTTTCCCTTTCGACCATGAACCTTATCACCCACGGTCTGACTCCCAGAACAAAGTCTATGGCATTCGGAGTTTGACTGAATTCGGTAACCCGATAGGGGCCCCTCGTCCAATCAGTGCTCTACCTCCATGACTTTCTATTCTGAGGCTAGCCCTAAAGCTATTTCGGAGAGAACCAGCTATCTCCGTGTTCGATTGGCATTTCACCCCTACCCACACCTCATCCCCGTAATTTTCAACTTACGTGGGTTCGGACCTCCAGTCAGTGTTACCTGACCTTCATCCTGGACATGGGTAGATCACACGGTTTCGGGTCTACGACTGCATACTCACGCGCCCTATTCAGACTCGCTTTCGCTGCGGCTCCGCTTCTTATGCTTAACCTCGCATACGGTCGTAACTCGCCGGTTCATTCTACAAGAGGCACGCCGTCACCCATTAACGGGCTCCGACTACTTGTAGGCACACGGTTTCAGGTTCTCTTTCACTCCCCTTCCGGGGTGCTTTTCACCTTTCCCTCACGGTACTGGTTCACTATCGGTTACTAGGGAGTATTTAGCCTTGGGAGATGGTCCTCCCGGATTCCGACGGAATTCCTCGTGTTCCGCCGTACTCAGGATCCACTCCGGAGGAAGAAAGGTTTCGACTACAGGGCTGTTACCTGCTCTGGCTGACCGTTCCAGGCCGATTCATCTACCTTCCTTCTTGATAACTCCAATGGAGTGTCCTACAACCCCAGAAAGCAAGCTTTCTGGTTTGGGCTGTTTCCGTTTCGCTCGCCGCTACTTGGGAAATCGCATTTGCTTTCTCTTCCTCCGGGTACTGAGATGTTTCAGTTCCCCGGGTGTGCCGTCCGATACCTATGTATTCAGTATCGGATGCTGTCCCATTACGAACAGCGGGTTTCCCCATTCGGAAATCTCCGGGTCAAAGCCTACTTACGGCTCGCCGGAGCATATCGGTGTTAGTCCCGTCCTTCATCGGCTCCTAGTACCAAGGCATCCACCGTGCGCCCTTATTCACTTAACTATCGTCGTGAAAAGACGTTGTTTCGTTCGATGTTTCTGTTGAATGTCTTGTCATCACTAGCGTCTAAAACGCTATTGATTCCTTATCCAGTTTTCAAGGTTCACA
>NZ_JBQQCM010000026.1:0-20241 GCF_052246755.1 Halobacillus sp. B29 | reverse complement strand
TAACTCAAACCTTTTCCGGTTTCCTTGTAGGTACTGCTCCATTCGGAGAGGAAATGATTGAAGACAAAACGAGCGCAACCGATTGTCTTAGCGATGAGCGATTCTTGGGTTTTATTTGGATAGATACAAAATTATACGCTTTATGCTTCAACCTTTCCACCTCCTAACCAGGAACATACGTTCTTACTTTAGAATATCACGGAAGGGAGAATATTCAAAGGCATTCGCCTTAAGGCGACGGCATTCATCTCCCCCTTTCCACCGGTCTTCGACACGGCGCTTGGAGAGGGAGTCTTCTGCCGATGAATGATAAAAAATCCCCGGCGCTCATTCTCAAGAGCCCGGGGATTTGTCTATTAATAACCGATAATGTTAAAGCCGGAGTCCACGTGAATAACTTCTCCTGTTACGCCGCGGGAAAGATCACTCATTAGATAATAAGCGGTATCGCCGACTTCTTCCTGTGTAACGGGACGGCGCAGCGGCGCACGTTCTTCAATTTCCTGAAGAATCTGGTTAAAGTCTCCTACGCCTTTAGCGGACAGCGTACGGATTGGCCCAGCGGAAATCGCGTTCACACGAATGTTGTGCTTACCTAAGTCGTTAGCTAAATACTTCATGCTTGCATCCAGGCTCGCTTTAGCAACACCCATCACATTGTAGTTCTGGACGACTTGCTCGCCGCCGAGATACGTCATGGTAATAATGCTACCACCTTCTGACATAAGCGGCTTAGCGGCACGTGCCACAGCAGTAAGTGAATAAGAACTGATGTTGTGAGCCGTTAAGAATCCGTCACGGCTTGTGTTCAGGAACTCATCCTTTAGCTCATCGCGGTTGGCAAAAGCAATGCAGTGAGCCAGTCCATGAATGACACCTACATCATTCTGAATATTTTCGAACGTTTGAATGATGGCTTCATCATTGGTTACGTCACACTCATAGAATAAGGAATTATTTTCCCCTTCAAGCGTGTCGGCCAGTTCACGAACAGCTTTCCCGAAACGTTCGGATGCATAAGTAAAAATAAGTCTCGCGCCTGCTTCATGTAAAGAGCGTGCAATGCCCCACGCAATACTTCGTTTGTTGGCTACGCCCATTACGACATAGGTGCGTCCTTCTAATGATAAATTCATTCCATGCCCTCCTTGAGGTGATTTCTACAATTGGGATTTGTTATTAGTACCTGCTCCTATTTTATTATATCAACTAACAAAATACAATTATCCTTTAAAGCAGCCCTATTTCTGCTTTTGCAAGTGAAAACTGAAAGGGTCTGCACCAGTGATGACATAGGAGTATTGATGTTCTTTTCCCGTTCCGGAGTTTGTTATAACCGCTTCGACTGAGTCTTCAAGTATCCGGAGTTTTTGTGTAAGAAACTATAAGATTCAACAGTGCTGGTTTATGCAGATCCAGTCAGCGAAGCTTTACACTATAATACCTCATGGCTTTAGGCACACCTTTGATTTCGAAGACCCCTTTTAAAATTAGAGTTCGAATCCGATATTCAAAAAAGGAGTCAACAATACTCTGCTCAAGCGTTCCCATCACTTCGCCAATGATTCTTGCCGATTTAATATAATCTCTTTCCGTCTGTGTTTCGTGTATTGCTCTGGTGATTTGAATAAGGTAGTTGTCATAGTAATCTTCCTCTACAGATTGAAGCTTTCCATCTTTCCAAATACGCAGCCGTTCTTCCGTAGTTGATAAAGTCTCCCATTCCCGAACCAGCCGCTGACGATCCGGTTTGGAAAGGGGAGATGCAGATGCACACTGCTCTAACATACCTTTCCATTGGCGAGGGGAAATCTCACCTGTATGTAAAAGGGAATAATCCACCTGTGCAACAGGAAATAACCTGGGGTGGATAACACTCGGATTCATGAGACGAATCGAGTTCAATTTGCTTCTTATTAAATAGAGCACGTATCGCAGTCCCGTGTATTCCAATGCGTTTTCTCCACTCCATATGTAAATGGGAATATGTCCATGAAGAGCCTCAATGGTTTGAATGGTTTCTTTTCTGTTCTCCACATACTGATCAATGTACTCTTCATCTACATTGATATGATCCTGCAGCCACTCTTTTCTATTGCTCAACCCTTGTTCCTCGTGGAGATTCCAAATTGGACCGTAGGAGAACGAATCGTGTAAAGACAGCACATAATCCTGCGACTCCAACTCTTTTAAAGCCACGGACAAACTACCGGCAGAGGCCTCTCCAAATACGATATGGACGCGCTCAGCGTTACGAAGAGAAGAATATCTTTCTTGTTCCTTATAGGAACGAAAACGATTAAAGCTTTCCATGAGGTCCTCAAGTATGAATTCATCCGGAACTCCTGCTTCCTTTTTAGAGTGCATGATTACTGCCATTTGAAATAACAGGGATCGTACTTCCTCATCCGTAGAGTTCTCTATTAGCTTTTTTATCTCATTCACTATATCCTTGCTCATATCCCCACTCCCTTTTCGTCCATTTATTCTAAACAATCTTTCTTCATATGCGGCCGCTCCGCCGTATATTCGTTTGTAAAAAAGTTCGGGCTCCTCTCGTATTCACACATCTGCACAACCCTGTTTTCTTTTTTTAATTCGATATAGCGATATGTATGGTGCGGATCATCTGTAAAAACAACCTCCGCAATGACAGGTTTGGTCCGGTTCGTATTACGTTTTCCCTCATAAAAGGTTTCAATGGAGGTAATGTCTCTTGTCGAGTACTCTTCTAGGCGCAGGTGTTTCTCCACTTTTTTCTCCATTAGCGCGGCATTTACCGGCCTTGATAGGACAAAAATCAAAGCAGGAATAAGAACCGCCCCTAGAAGAATGCTTATAGCTGTCTTTTGCACGTTGCGGCTGGGGTGATATGTCCGGAGGAGAAAATGAGCGGTAAGACTACCGGCAATAGCAAGGGATGTATAAATGAGGATCCACATAAAAAAAGAAGAATTAAAGTACAGGAGTTGAGCAAGCAGTGAAAGACCAAATACGACAGCCGGAGCAAGAAACAGCTTTTTAAAAAGAGAGCGGCCTAAAACGCCTATCACAAAGGCAAGCATTGGAAATATAAACAGGACAAGCGGAATTACATACATACACATCCTCCTCCCATTCAGGTTTAGTGTAATATTACACTTTAAGTGAATATTTTTCAATACACAAAAAAACAGAAGCCCTGGTTTATCAGTACTTCTGTCTCTTTAAAGAGAACCTCAACTGGAAAGCTCCTCTTCATCCTCGTCTTCTATCTTCCTCTTTCTTAATACATAAATGTAGATCACAGGCACCAGGGAACAAACTAAAATAATGCCGCCTATTAAAAAGCCGCTTCCTATCCCATTCGAGCCCAGTAATGTTACCATTGCACCACTAGCAATAGACAGGACACTAACAACGGCGAGTGATATGTAAAGGCCCTTCTCTGGTGATTTTTGCTTTTCATGATCCACACTAATATTCATCATTAGATACGCATTCACAACGGCTGAAATCATAAAAACCGCCCACAAAGGGTTTTCTGTCATTCCATCCATACCTTTCGTTACAAGATCGTAGGCAAGGATGGCTAAAATTCCAAATGTCTGGATGATATAAACGATTCGAATGTTTTTTAAATTTCTCAACTGCAGACGTTCATCATTTATTCTCTCCATTGGTTCCGCTTCCCTTCTCTATCCAGAATACTTCATCCAGCGTCTTATTCACTGCGTAACAAATCTCAAGGCATAGCTTTAACGTTGGGTTATATTTCCCTTTTTCAATTAAACTGATGGTCTGCCGGGTCACCCCCACCCTCTCGGCTAACTGTTGCTGAGTGAGATGTACACCTACACGCGATACCTTTACCTGATTTTCCATAATGATCGATCCTTTCTGCGATCATTGTAACATATATATTCCTAAATGTAATTTATATATTACATTAATTATATGAAACACGGAAATTCCTGAGTGAAGTCTGCGTGAAAAAATATTCGTTACTTGTTCATTTTGTTCTCTTTTAAAAACCGTTACGCTCCTCCCTATTCTTGGCAAACAAATGATAAAAGCTGATTTCAAATACGATAAAAGCGATGAATAAGCCTCCCACATAAGGAGCAGGCGACCCCAGGGCGACCAGGACAAACAAGCTGATCACAAACACAGCTACTCCAACGATCAGAGAAGTTCTAACGTAATGCTTTCTCACTTTACCACCTCCAAAAAAATCGAACAGGGATAAAATTCTCAGCCCTTTTTCGAACGATTAAATCTCGGTTTGCTGAAATAAGCCCCTGTAAACATGAAGAACAGGGAGATTAATATCCCGTAAGCTGCCTGGTCAAAGAACATTGAAATCGGTAGAACAAGCGCGGCAATAATAAACATGAGTCTCATCATAGCTGATCCCTTCCTTTCCTTACGTACGATTCGCCCGCTTCGATCGTTTCATTTTTTCTTTCATCCATTAACAAGAATGGCAAATTTTCCATGAAAAGGAGGGATAAATTTTGATAAGAAGGGAATACAATACATAGGATCGTATAGATCCGAGAAAGGCGGGATTAGATGTTGTGGTTATGGTTGTTACTACCAGCTGGATTGATTATCCTGTCCGTTCACTTTGAACAAAAACGCAGGGAGCAGACGCGCCTCGTTCCGGTCGTTGATGAGCAGAAGGCAATGGAAGAGATCTACAGATCTGAAGGTGCCGCAGTAAAATCAGCCGATCCAAAGAATATGAAAAATTTCTAAATGAATAAGTTAGGGACGGAAGCGCATCATACGGCTTTCCGTCCCTTTTTGTGCGCTGGCGCAGCGCGTCACCGCTGCTTCTTTTCGTAAACCTTCCTGAATCGTTCTAACCGGGTGCGGTTATAGCGCTGTACAACGATGAACGGAAGATTAAATAAAATCGCATAGAGAACCATGACCCACCCGGCCCACATAGGCAGGATGAAGAAAAATAATGGGGCGGGAAGGATCTGGATCCAGTGAGACAGCTCGGAGCGGCTGGTCTGCAGGTTTAAGGCTTGAAACTCTTTTTCGTTCCGCAGGTGAGCCGCCGTCTTCCCCTTACCCTGATTCACCCATTTTCTGGCTTCGGGAAGTAAATGCTTCCATTTCTTTATTTTCAGCTGCTCATACACCCGTCCGTTTTTCTCCCAATTCTTTAACTCATATAGTTTGGAGAAAGTTAAAACCATAGATGCGGGCAGCTGAGATACAAGTACGCTGATGCTTATATGGATCATTACCCAGGCAATTATTATCTTTGTAATCATCAGGACGACCCTCTCTTATTCTTTCCAGCTATATTCCGCCCCTTCCAAGTGGATTCCTTCCAAAAGAAGGTTTTCAAAATGGAATAGCCAAACAGAACGACAAAGAAGAAGAAATGCAGCGGGAAAAGGATCGCATCATACCACTTGAAGTTCCCCATTTCCTGGAGCGTGCGACCAAGCCAGAAAGCAAGAATTCCATAACCGATCAGGCTCCACCACCCCATGTCAGGAATGTTAAGGAGGTAAGAGATGACAGACGTAATCCAGAGAATCGCAGCAGTTGTCATCCACGGCGATGCCGTTCTCGCTCCCGAAGCAAAGCTTTTAGACCACCCTTCCACCACTGCTTTCAGACTGGCTTCATACATCCTCATGTTCACCACATGTCTGCCGCTGAAGGCATAAGTCCGTATGTCCCTGGCTTCCGCGCGTCTTGCGAAAGCCAGGTGCTCTACGATTTCACTGCGGATCGACTGATGACCGCCAAGCTCCCAGTACGTCTCTGCCGGAATAATTAAACAGGGGCCAAAGCCTCCATGCTTGCTGATCTGATCCTTCGCGACCGTCGTGATTCCTGAGGAAGCAAATACCACCAGGTGGAAAATAGAAGAAAACTTTTCCCAGAACGAATGCATGTAGTGATAAGGGTGTACCGTAACTAAAGCGTTCAGGTCTTTATTCTCTGAAAACTGGATGATCCTTTCCGGTCCGTGTTTGGAGAACCATGTGTCTGCATCAAGAAAAAACAACGTCTTTCCTTTTGCTATTTTTGCCCCGTTAT
This sequence comes from Halobacillus sp. B29, assembly GCF_052246755.1. NCBI lineage: Bacteria > Bacillati > Bacillota > Bacilli > Caryophanales > Bacillaceae > Halobacillus > Halobacillus sp. B29. The sequence goes on along the minus strand of NZ_JBQQCM010000026.1, from coordinate 14,190 downwards.
AACAGGCCCAGGATTTACCCATCCACTCTTCCGGTAAAGGCGGATTGCTGATAACCTTGACTCCAAAAGATTCTGCTGCTGCCCGGGTCCGGTCTTCTGAATGGTCATCCACCACAATCACTTCCCTTTGGGCATTATTCGTTGCGAGAATGGAAGGAAGTAACCGTCTTAAATTTTCTTCTTCATTACGTGCTGGTATAATGATTGAGTATGTACCCGTTTTTCCAGGTTCTTGAATAGGAAATGAAACCTTCTGCCAAAAAAGCAGCAGAGTTGAAATTATGGCCAGGAACATGAACCACATGGCAATCACCTCATCTTTCTTAAGCATAGCGTATGCTAATTTTGTATGTAAACTATTGTTGCGGTCGCGAACCAGCTCGATCGTCTGTTATACCTTGTGTCCTGAAGATCTTCACGATTATCTTCCTTTTCTACCGGGTATAAGCAATCAAAAAAACAGGGGGTTCATTATGTATAAATCTATTATAGCCAATACACTCCGTTTCTTTTCAGATCAATCTCTGAATACACCCATGGTTCCCATACAGTCCGTCCAGGAGAAAAAGGATATTCTCATTGAAACTGATGTGAAAGATACATATATATCCTGCTACTATCCAAAAGGAGCAACGGGTGAAAATCTGCCTGTGTACATTAACCTGCACGGCGGTGCCTTCATTATGAATTCCAAAGAGATGGATGATCCATACTGCCGGCAGATCGCGAACAATACAGGCTGCATCGTTATCAATGTTGACTACGCCAAGGCACCGGAATATCCTTTTCCAGGGCCTGTGGAGCAGTCCTACCAGCTGCTGCACTGGATAAAAGACCATGCCAAAGACCTTAAGATTGATCCAGAAAAAATTATGGTCGGCGGGCAAAGTTCAGGTGGAAATATTATGGCTGCGCTCTGTCTATTGCTGAAGGAGCGGAACGAACCTCAGCCCCTCCTCCAGGTGCTGATCTGTCCCATGCTTGATTTTGTTACCCCGCATGCTGATAAACCAGAGGGCGATCCCGGTCGTGCGCGTTTCCCTCAGGCTGCCCATTTTCTCAACTTGTGCTATGTACCGGAAAGAAACCAGGCGGAACATCCGCTTGCTTCCCCCGTCTTAGCTCCCCATACAGACAAGCTTGCCCCGGCGCTTATAATTGCGGCGGAATATGACGCTTTCTCCCAGGAAGCTGAAACGTACGCAGACAAATTAAGAAACGCCGGCGTGCCCGTAAGACACGAAGTATTTGAAGACTGCTATCACGCCTTCACTCACTTAGGACCCGAGCTAAAAGCGCAGAAAGCTTGGACAATGATTGAAAATGAAATCAGAAAAACCATTCAGTCTTAAGATTTAAGCCGGCTTGTTTTTCATAATAAAAGCATCGTAAAGATTTTAGTCAAAACTCCACTTATAAATATCAAAGCTGCTATGGACACTCCGAGAGGTGCACCAGGCAGCTTCATCTGTTCTTTAAACCTCTTAACCATATTTTACCCCACCTGTTTCTCTATCTATATAAGAAAAACTTCGTGTATTTCGTCAAGCCTAACATATACCTCCAGTAGTAAAGGTCAGACACGCTCACACGGTTTGGATCCTCTATCTAAGCGCACGATCCAATTTCTTCTTACAATACACCTGATACGAGCCTTTTCTTAATTTCCTTTTAGAGAACCTTCCGATCACGCGCCGTACTTTTGCATCATGGATGATTTGCTGCCGCTTCGTTTCTTCAGAGAGATAGTCCTGAAACCAGGTATGCTTTTTCAGTTCCTTTAGGTTTCCTTCGATATCTTCTTCCTGCACCTTAAATATGGAGAGTTCTAACAATAACATGATCAGGTCCACAAGTACGGTCATCCTTCTCCTCCTCCGTCCTAAATTCCATAGTACATCTACGATTATTATAGTACTGGAGTTTCAATAAGAGGCGTTTTATAAATTATGATCTCCCTATTTCAACTGGCGAAGTTTCTATTTCATTTGACTGCGGCCCAATTCAGGCAGGGCGAAGAAATCACGCCATAAAAAAGGACCCCCTTTCATTTCGAAAGGAGATCCCTGCTTATTTAAAATTCAAGATCCATTTTCAGTTCATCTACATACTCACTTGAACCCGTCACGATCAGACGGTCACCCAGTTTAAGTTCCGTGTCCCCGTGCGGCACAATGGAATCTTTGCCACGGAAAATCCGAACCATGATCACATCTCCAGTAAACGGAAATTCCCGAAGATACACTCCGTTATACGAGGAGTTGTTCATGTTGATCTGGTAGAGCGCACTTTCCTGTTTCGTAATGATATCGACGACGTTCGGTGCTTCAATCATGGCTTTCAGGAGAGCTTTAGATGATAAGAAGACAGAGAACACGCTGACCTTAAGCTCTTTTAGCTCGGAGGTCAATTCTGGAGATTCTACACGGGCAATGACGCGCTCGACTCCTTCTTCTTTCGCAAAGCGTGCAATTTCGGCGTTCTTCTCTTCATCACCTGTAGAAGCGACCAAGAGATCAACCTCAAATACTCCATATGCTTTCATGGCGTCCACGTTATAGCCATCCAGTTCCTTAATATCGAAGCAGGAGCGGCTGATTTTATCATCGATTTTATCTACTTTTGTATGATACAAGTGGGTCTCGTAGGAATTGATGTCCAGCTCCCGGACCACCGGCAGCGTCATGCGGTTGGAACCAATAAAGGACACCACCGTTTTATGCTGTTCATCCTCAAACTTGCCATAAATCTTCTTAAATACAATCGGAGCGATCAGACAGGTGAGTACCGCCACTAGAATCAGCGCACCTTCCATCTGGGCATCAATCATGCCTTCTCTCTCCCCGATCGTTGCAGCCGCAATCACAAGCGAGAGCGTAGAGGTCAGAATAAATCCTGTACTCAAGACTGTGCGCGTATCATACCATTTTTTCAAAATCAGCGCAGGTACGACTTTCGATACGAGCAGTGCTATGAATAATAATGGAATGAGAATGACCACGCGATTGTCGGTAAACAGACTCCAAATATCAAGATCTACCCCGACCATCACAAAGAAGATCGGAATCAAAAAGCCGTAGCCAAAGCTGTCTAATTTCTTCACCATCTCCTGGTTCGGAGACAAGAGAGAAACAAGGGTACCTGCAAGGAACGCGCCCAGAATGTTCTCGGCGCCTACGGTTTCGGATAAGGCTACGAGCAGGATAATCAGCGTGAAAACAGCTCGCGTATCGATCTGGATGGTACCTTTGGCCATCGTTTCCACAAAGGATTGATGACGAAACTGCTTGCCGACGAAGTAAAGCAGAACCCCGACCGCAAACAGTATGAGCAGGAGCCACGTATTGCCTTCGCTCTCGCCGTACAGCGAAACGAAGACGGCTAATAGAATCATTGTGGCCAGGTCAGCAATAACAGCAACCAGAAGAATTGTCTGACCAATCGTCGACTTCATCATCTGCGCATCCTTAAGCGTTGGAACAACGACACCAAGCGATACGGTGGATATAATCAGTGTCATTAAGAAGGCATTGTCGATAAAGCCAGCCAGAACAAATAGATAGGACAAACCGAGAGAGATGGCGAATATTCCGGCGAACACGATTAAAGCCACGATGACCGGATTTGGAGCTCCTGTCCCTTTATTTTCGGGCTTAGCCCTTTTCTTTCTTCTGGCAAAAATGGAGAAGTCAATTTCGAGACCACTAAGAAACATAAGAAAGATAAACCCAAGCGTTGATAAAATCTCAAGCCAGCTTCCCTGTTCAACAATATCGAGACCACTTTTTCCTATAATTAATCCGACTATAATCTCTGCGACCACGACGGGAATCATGTTCAGTTTAAAACGATGCAATAAGATGGGAGTGATAAATGCAGCTAGTATGACAATAACTAAAGAAGTTACTGAAGCTCCATGTTCCATACTCGCCCTCCTTCCACTAGATGAGTAAATTCATAAATGCTGTAGCCATACCGAAATAAATCAGTATGGAAATGATGTCATTGATGGTCGTGATGAATGGTCCTGATGCAACAGCAGGATCGATATTAAATCGATGCATGATGAGAGGAACGAGTGATCCAGCCAGAGTGGCTACGATCAACGTCGATAAAATGGAAAGCCCGACGAGCAAACCTAAAAAGATGTTCCCTTGCCAGAAATAAACGACGAGTGTGATGATAATCCCGCAGGAAATCCCCGTAATCAATCCAGTTCCGGCTTCCCGAAGCATCATTTTAGTCTTACCTTGTTTATCAATTTCACCTGTCGCAATTCCTCGTACCGCTACCGCAAGTGCCTGTGTACCTGTATTACCAGCCATTCCGGCAATGAGCGGAATAAATATCGCAAGAATCGCTACTTTATCAAGCGTATCCTCGAAGCGGCCGATCAGGCTTGCCGTTACACTGCCCAGGAATAGCAGAATAACCAGCCAGGGCAGCCTTTTTTTAGCTGAATCAAAGGCATTTTCATCTGGACTGTCTACGTCAGAAATACCTGCAAGCTTGGAATAGTCATCGCTTGCTTCTTCTTCCATAACGTCCATAATATCATCGACTGTAATAATACCGAGCAGGTGATTCTGGAAATCAACAACGGGAAGGGCAAGAAAATCATAATCTCTTACCATCCGTGCCACTTCCTCCTGGTCTTCGGCTACGGAAACGGAAACCACACGTTCATTCATAACGTCCGATATGAGCCAGTCGTCTTCTGAAATAATTAAATCACGAAGCGAAATAACACCGACCAGACGTTTGTCTTCATCAATGACGTACGTATAGTAAATCGTTTCGGCATCAGGAGCTTCTTTTCTTAAATGAAGCATTGCTTCCCTGATTGACATGCCGGCCTCCACGATGACGAACTCCGTGGTCATAATAGAGCCCGCGGTTTTTTCCTCGTAGTGCAGCAAATCTTTTATTTCCTGTGCCGCTTCCTTATCCATAATGGTCAGGAAGCTTGCCACCTTGTCTTTATCCAGTTCATTAAAAATATCTACCGCATCATCCGTAGACATCTCTGCGAATACTTGCGCCGCAAATCTGGGATCCATTTCAGAGAAAAACGGCTCGATTTCCTCATAATCAATATGCTCCATGAAATCGGCTACTTCTTCGGGAGATAGATACGTATAGATCTGCATACGAACGTCAACATCTAATCCCTCGAAAATCATAGCCTGATCATAAGGGTGGAGTTCTAGAAACTCGGCGCGGAATTGGTCAATGTAATCATTAAAAAGCGCATCCTTTATCGTATCCCAAACCTCTTGGCGCTCCTGGTCATCTAAGTGTTCCATAGCTCCCCTCCTTGACGTTCTATTCGTTTTTGACCGTTTAATCTTAATTGCCTGCTGGACGTTTGTCAACGAAAGTATTTTCTTTTCAATAAATCATTAAGTTGACTTAAAATTATTGGAAGAATCATGTACACTTACAATTATAACCGTAGTTTAACAGATTGCTTGATAGAAAGGGAACATTCATGAATGATAACCAGCAAACTTCACCAATTGATTTTACCATTATATTCATTGTCCTGGCCTTTGGAATCATCAGCTGCTATACCCTATACACCGTAGATCCCTACTTAGGCACTGGAGATCAAGGTTCTTATATGAAACAAATCGTCTGGTACATACTTGGAAGCATAGTCGCAGGCGTGGCTATGATTCTGGATTATGACCGCCTTCATCAAATCGTTTGGGGTCTTTACGGATTTGGACTCACGGCCTTACTAATGCTCTTCTTTAAATTCCCGCCGGGGCTCGTTCACTATTCAGGCGGAGCCTGGAGCTGGTTTAAATTACCTGGCATCGGTACCATCCAGCCCTCCGAGTTTATGAAGGTTTTCCTTGTCATTACGCTTGCTCATGTGATTGTTAAACATAATGAAAAAACCAGAACGAAAACTGTTAAGACAGATCTAATGCTGCTCGGAAAGCTGTTGCTTCTTTCCATAGTTCCGATGGGACTCATTGCGGTGCAGCCGGATTTAGGTACCTTCCTTGTGTTAGTATCCATCACGACGTTTATGATTTTAGTATCCGGTATTCAATGGAAAATACTGCTTTCGATCGTCTCATCCGTACTAATCGTTATTGCAGCTGTTGCGACTACTTTCCTATTTAATATTACAAAAGTTACCACGTTCTTTGAAGAATCCGTGTTTGCTCACGTGGACTCTCGCTTCTATGGCTGGCTTCAGCCTGAAAAATACGAGCTCGGTGCCGGCCTGCAGCTGATTAAAGCAATCACAGCGATCGGCTCCGGACAGCTGACGGGCAAAGGTCCAGGCAACTTTGAAGTGATGGTGCCCGAACGCCACACCGATATGATCTTCACCGCGGTATCCGAACAGTTTGGTTTCGTAGGCTCAAGTATTGTCGTCACGCTGTTTTTCCTTCTGGTCTATCGGATGATCCAAATCGCTCTCGAAAGTAACGATGCGTTTGGAAGTTATTTAATTGTCGGCGTCGTAGGAATGATTGCATTTCAAGTCTTTCAAAATATCGGCATGTCCATTCAGCTGCTTCCGATCACGGGACTTCCGCTTCCCTTTATCAGTTACGGAGGAAGTTCGACACTAGCTTATATGCTCGCAATCGGCCTCGTGCTGAACGTTAAATCCCGTACAAGATCTTACATGTTTGAATAACACACTCAAAAGGTGGAGAAGCTTTGTAAAAGACTTCCCGCCTTTTTTTGATTATTCTAAGCCGGTCTAAAAAAAGCTCTGTAATGCTCAGTATGGATTTTTTTAATAAAATCTCCCATTACTTGAAGACTCAGTTCTGAGATAAATAGGTCCGTTACTAAAATGGGGATAAGGGTTGGTGGGGAGATAATTCGCTTTCCTGTGGCCCTACACGATGCAGGGTCGGAAAGCGAATCGTTCCCCGCAGGACCTAACTCTCTAACTAGATATCTCGAAACTGAGTCTTCCAGTATCGGGATCTAACCTATCTCATAAAGATTCATTGGAAGGAGAATGATGATGAAAATTGATGTAATTGGCGATGTGCATGGCTGTCTCGATGAATTAAAGCAGCTATTCACGAAACTCGGCTACGAATGGGAAAACGGGCTTCCTTTTCATCCCGACGGACGCACCCCGGTCTTTGTTGGTGATATTACGGATCGCGGTCCTGCTTCAGTGGAGTGCATTCGTTTTGTCTGCCAGTTAGTATTAGAAGAAAAAACGGCACTCTACGTGCCCGGCAATCATTGCAATAAACTATACCGTTTTTTCCTTGGAAATCCTGTAGAGGAAACCCACGGTTTAGAAACAACAGCTGACGAATACCGAAGCTTATCCACGCGTGAACAAAAAAAGGTGCGCAAGCAGTTTATGACGCTGGTGGAGGAATCCCCTCTATATCACGTACTGGAAGAAGCAGACGCTGTCATCGCCCATGCCGGTATCCGCAGAGAAGATATCGGAAAAAATAATAAGAAGGTGAAAACGTTCGTATTATATGGCGACATTACAGGAGAAAAGCTGCCGGACGGACGTCCTGTTCGAAGAGACTGGGCCCAGCAATATGACGGCGACTTGTGGGTAATTTATGGGCACACACCTGTACGCGAACCCCGCTTCGTCCATAAAACCGTTAATATTGACACGGGCTGCGTGTTTGGAGGCGAACTAACCGCGTTCCGCCTGCCTGAAGAAGAACTCGTCAGTGTTCCTTCCTCAATGCCGTTCGTTGAAGAGAAGTTCAGATACTAAAAAATCAGACTCCAGGCGGGGTCTGATTTTTTAGTATTCACATGCCATGATATAACGATTCCACTCTTCAGGAATGCCGGATGTAAAAGCCATCGGCACGCCTGTCCAGGGATGATCAAAGGCCAGTTTATGACAATGAAGAGCCTGTCCGCTCCAGGGAAGATCTTCTGGCTCTCCGTATAAAGTATCCCCCACGAGCGGATGACCAATGGAAGCCATATGGACACGAATCTGGTGAGTACGCCCGGTCTCAAGCTTAAGTCTGACGAGGGTATGCTGTTCATGGCTTTCCTGAACCTTGTATAACGTCTTTGATGGTTTTCCATCTGCACAGGTGGTCCGTTCCACAATGGATTCCGGTTTCCGGGCAATCGGCGTCTCAATAACTCCTTCACCCTCAAGCTTTCCTTTTACCAGTGCCGTGTAAAAGCGCTCGACTCTGCTTTTCTCAAGTGCTAGCAGCCGGTGGCTATAAGCGTGCTTCGCTGCAAGCATAAGCCCTGACGTCTCCCGGTCCAGCCTTGTGACGATATGAACCGTATTGGAAAGACCGTGCTTCTCGTAATGATAAAGCAGCCGGGTTGCGATGGAAGAGCCTTCATGGTGAGAAGATGGAACGACTGGAACCGAGGACGGTTTGTCCATCACGATCACATCTTCGTCCTCATAGCGGATCGATAGCGGGCCTTCTTCAGGCATCATTCTCTCGCCGCGAACTTCTTCGGGAAAATAAACGGTAACCATCGCTTCCGAATCTACCTTCTGCTTGAGAGAAGCTGGCTGGTGATTGACGTAAATCGATCCTCCCGCTTTCACTCGTTTAATCAGCTGGCGGGAGAAGCCGGCCCGCTTCTGCAGGAAATCCCTCACTGTCTGACCTGACGCCTCAGGCGGAACGCGCCAGTTTTTGGTAACCGTACTCACTCTTTAGAATGAGAATACTCATCGGATACGAAGGAATCATGCACACGTCTCCAGAACGGAAACGGACGGAAGCGGGCAAAACGGACTTTTTCAGTCGCCACTCGGCACTGAATTGATTTCACATCTTTGTATGTGCGTGTAATATGATCCATCGTGATCAGGAAGCTTCTGTCGTTCAACGGCTTTAATAAACAGGTATGATGGCTTGGCAAAATAAGCGGAGAACCGATGGTACGGAACACCCGGTTGTTAATGGAAGCCATTTCCGCAATCTGAATTGCTTCCAGGGAAGGATGGAGAATCGCGCCGCCGAGCGCTTTGTTATAAGCGGTACTGCCGGATGGCGTGGAAATGCAAAGTCCATCTCCGCGGAAGGTTTCAAAATGATCGCCTTTAATTTCGATATCAAAAACAACCGAACCTTCTGAAGTCTTAATGGTACATTCATTTAATGCCAGATACCGATCTTCCTCTTCCCCGTCTTGTGGACGGATCGTCACTTCCAGAAGCGGGTATTCAACCACCTGAAAAGGCGTCCGCGCGATTTCAATAATCAGCTTTTCCAGCTCTTCCGGCATCCAGTCGGCATAGAAGCCTAAGTGTCCGGTATGAATCCCGATAAACGCTGTTTGATCAAGACGGTGTACATACGTGTGAAAAGCTTCCAATAACGTGCCGTCCCCTCCTACAGAGATAGCAAGATCAGGCTCATCCTCATTATATTCCAACTGGAATTCCGTTAAATAATTTTTGATTTTGGATCGTATTTCATTCGATTTCTGGTCGCCTTTGGAAAGGATCGAAAACTTCATCTGCTGCCCACTCCTCTACTTCTTTTTAGTATGGTTTTTCTGATCTTCTTTACGCAAAAATACCTTCTGGGCTTCCTGGATTTCACTTTTAATCTTAGACATTTCTTCATCCAGGCGGAAGGCTGCTTCGCCTGCCCGCTTTAACCGGCTTTTAATTTCCGTTGGTATTTTACCAGCATATTTATAATTTAAGGAGTGTTCGTTGGTCGCCCAGAAATTCATAGCCAATGTACGGATTTGAATTTCTGCTAACACAATCTTTTCTCCATGGATGGTTTCGACTGGGTACTCAATGATTACGTGGTAGGACCTGTAACCGCTCTCTTTTTTGCGGGAGATGTAATCCTTCTCTTCTACAATGGTAAAATCATGACGATTTTTGAGCATGTCTACGACAGCATAAATATCATCTACAAATTGACAGACTACACGCACACCCGCTATATCCTGTAACTCTTTTTCAATGTTTTCAGGATTAATGGCTTTTCTTCTGGCTTTCTCAATAATACTTGATCTTGGTTTTACGCGACCCGTGACAAATTCAATCGGAGACTGCTCCATTTCATATTCAAACTGCTGGCGCATTCCCTTTAGTTTTACTTTTAGTTCGTCAACTACTTGTCCATAAGGTGCTATAAATATATCCCAATTCATCTTGCGCCCACCTTTATGTATCCAATCTGTATAGTAAATATGTGCGTTTTCTTATGCATTCATTGTATCATAAAGTTAAGTCACATCAGAAATGATAAAGGAGGCATTCTAAATTGTCCCAGGAAATCGAAATTGAATATAAGAACCTGCTCACGAAGGGTGAGTACGATCGTGTACACCAATTATACCCATTCGAATCAGTTGAATTCATGGAGCAAACCAATTATTATTTTGAATCAGATGATTTAAAGCTTCGCAGTCTAGGGGCTGCTCTCCGCATCAGGAAAAAAAACGATCAATGGACGTTGACCCTGAAACAGCCTCATCCTGAAGGTCTGCTTGAAACCCATGACTCATTGTCTGAACACGAGGCAGATTTATGGATCCAAAACCGCATGGTGGAAAAACCGAATGTCGGGAAACAGCTGGAGGAGCTTGGCGTTTCTTTGGAGGACTTGAAATTCCTTGGTTCCCTGACCACAAGAAGAAAGGAAATCGAGTACAAGGATACCCTTCTCGTTCTCGATCACAGCCTCTATTATGATCAGGAAGATTTTGAGCTGGAACTCGAAGCTAAATCAAAAGAACAAGGAAAATCCGTTTTTTCCCAAATTTTAAATCAATGCAATATTCCTGAAAGGGAAACAGATAATAAGATTAAACGCTTTTATAAAGCCCGGCAAGAATCAGAATAGTTGCCGTAGCACACACCCATTGCTAAAATGGATTAACAGACAGGAAGGGATTTTATGGTACAGCGACCTGGAACGATTTATGAGGCGCTTGGTGAAGAAAAAATATCGGAGCTTGTCGAAGCATTTTACAGCCGCGTGAGTAGTCACCCGGATTTAATTCCGATCTTTCCGGAAGATTTAACGGAAACCGCACGAAAGCAGAAGCAGTTTTTGACTCAGTTCTTCGGCGGTCCTCCTCTTTACATCGAAGAGCATGGTCACCCAATGCTGAGAGCAAGACATCTGCCTTTTGAAATTACACCAACTCGAAGAGACGCCTGGCTGTCCTGTATGTCAGGCGCTTTAAACGAGGTTTCTATTGAAGAGCCTTACCGGTCCGCTATATTCGAGCGATTAACGATGACGGCGAACCACATGATGAACACACCAGAAGAGGAGAAAGGAGAATCGAAGTGAGTTGGAAAAGCTTGAGCAGCAATAATGACACCCAAGGAACAGCCAGCGGTTTTTTCAATTTATTAAAGCGGCCCATAGAAATCTATGTGTTTATCGATCCGCTCTGTCCTGAATGCTGGTCACTTGAACCATTCTTAAAAAAACTCACTATCGAGTACGGCCGCTTCTTTACCATCCGTCCAATTATAAGCGGGAAGTTGACTTCCTTTCAGCAAAATAAAGTGAAGAAACCTGAAAATCTGAAAAAAGCGTGGGACAGCACTACTTCCCGGACCGGCATGTGCTGCGATGGTGATGTTTGGATTGAGAACCCGGTTTCCTCCCCCTTCGCGGCTTCTCTAGCTGTAAAAGCAGCCGAGCTGCAAGGTAAAAAAGCCGGCATGCGGTTTCTCAGAAAAATTCAGGAGTATGTTTTCCTGGAAAAACAGAATATTTCCGATGAAGATGTATTAATTGAATGCGCCAGTAAGAGCCGTCTGGATGTAGATGAATTTAAGAAGGACCTTCATTCCGATGCCGCTCGCAACGCTTTAAACTGCGATTTGAAATTGACACACGAAATGGAAGTGGAATCCACTCCTACGATCGTCCTTTTCAATGAATCAGAAGAAGATGCCGGACTTAAGATAACCGGTATGTATTCCTATGACGTGTATGTAAAAGTTCTGAAAGAGATGCTGCAAAAGGATCCAACCCCTGCCATTAAGCCAGCTCTTGAAGACTTTTTGCACTACTACCGATTTGTAGCGAACAAAGAAGTTGCGGTCGTCTACGACTGGACAGAACAGCAGGCAAAGAAAGAAATGAAAAAATTAGTGCTGAAACAGAAAGCGCGTGAAATCCCCGTGAAACACGGTGCCTTCTGGGAATATCTCGGCACATAATAAGCGGCTTTGAAACGGTACCGAAATGGTTAGATGGCTGTCTAACGATTTCGGTACCGTTTTTTTATGCGTAATTGGACTGGAGTGTGTTCATAGGCCCGTTTTCTGCCTCTCTTGCGCCGCCCCCTCCTCCTATTGCCCGCAAGCCAATCTTTTCTCTCGGGTTGTAATTCTCATGAAACTTTTTCAGTAAATGATCGTAATACCCATTGTAATCTGTCGCAAATGAGGAGGTAAAAAATATTAATGATCAAAAAATTATTTAACAGTTTAGGCTGGCTATTAATAGCGGCTTACTTTTTCGTGTGGACTGTTTTTGGTTATAAGGAATGGCTTTTGATCGCTGCCCCATCTGTCTATCTTTGTTTTTACATAGCTGAAGGAGGTCTTAAAAAACCACGCAGAAGTTGTCCTGAAAAACGACGAGTGCTAACTGGCGCATTTGCTTATTTAGGAGCTATAGCTTTTACACTAATTTTTATTTACACCGCCAACTATATTATCAAAGAGAACCTTCAGCTAGAAGGCTGGGTAAAGACCATGAGTTCGTGGATCGCTGTCCTACTTGCCCTCATTCCAGCTACATTATTACTGGGATACGTCCTGGAGGGATCACAGAAACACGGTGAAAACGATGAATACTCTTCTCTGGACGAAGAACGAGTGAAAGAGAAAGCGTATGAATGGATGCAGCTGGATTCGTAAGTGGAATGTGTAAAAAGATTGAGACAAACGTACAATTTGTCTTTAATTCACGCCAAACAGATTGTAGATGATGTATAGGATATTCCCGACAAATGAAAAGAAAGAAGGATTAACAATGATTGCTGATATGTACAAAAGAAGAGAAAAATTGGCTTATTCCCTTATAGGTGCCCTCATTTTAATTTTGGGAGGATATTTGCTATGGAATCGGCCGGAGACTAGTCAAGAATGGCTGGAAGCAGCCGTGCTGCTTGTTCCGGTTATTTTTATGGGAATGATTGCGGGATCGAGCCGCCACAAATATAATAAAGTGAAAGACCTGTCCATACCGGAAGCATCAAGTTCTCTAATGGAGTCGGACCACGTCGTATGGAAATCCGATGCAGGGAAACTCCCTCGGCTGATGGCTTTCGAAAAAAACGGAGCCTATTTTGGAATGCTGAAAACGGAAAAACTGCCGTGGTGGGGCTATCCAATTGTGTTTTTCCAAAAGTCTATCTTATCGTTCATCCCGAGTACATATAACTTTTATACCCAGGACGGTGAAAAGCTTTTTTCCTTTCGGCGAAACGGATTTAAGGAAACGAAGGTTACCATTTTTGACGCAGCAGGAAATCATTCAGGCACTTACATACAAGAAGAATTCAAAAACCTTTTCCATGGTAAGGGAATTAAAGACGAGGAAAACCAACCTGTTCTTTCCATAAAGGCCTCAGGTACAAGTGGTGATTTTTCCTTAACTGATGAAGATGGTCATCGCTGGGCGCATTTTTATCATTCATCGGCAGAAGACTCCCTCTTCAAGCGCCGTGTCGAAGACCGGTGGCAAGGGGGAGATGAATGCCGGCGCCGTAAGGCGAATGCCTTTGAATATTCTCCCTTCCGTGATATCCTAAATTAAGAACGTATGTTCCTGATTAGGAGGTGGAAAGGTTGAAGCATAAAGCGTATAACTTTCGTATCTATCCAAATAAAACCCAAGAATTGCTCATCGCTAAGACGATCGGTTGCGCTCGTTTCGTCTTCAATCATTTCCTCTCCGAATGGAGCCGTGCCTACAAGGAAACCGGAAAAGGTTTGAGTTACTCTACTTGTTCCAAACAACTACCCATGCTTAAAAGAGAATTCCTTTGGTTAAAGGAAGTGGATAGCACGGCCATCCAAACGTCGGTCAAACATCTTTCTGACGCTTATAAACGGTTTTTCAAAAAGCAAAACCAAGCTCCACGGTTCAAATCAAAGAAGAACAGAGTCCAGTCCTACACCACAAAATGCACAAACGGAAATATTGCCATCCAGGATCGCAAAATCAAGCTGCCTAA
>NZ_JBQQCM010000025.1:0-21631 GCF_052246755.1 Halobacillus sp. B29 | reverse complement strand
TCAAACTCTCCATAAAAGTTGAGATTGATTAGCTCTTTGCACACCGAATGTGCTTGTTTGAATTCCTTCTTTATTGAAAGAATATCTTGACGTACTGGTTGGTTCGTTCAGTTTTCAAAGATCAAAATAAATATTGGTGGAGCCTAGCGGGATCGAACCGCTGACCTCCTGCGTGCAAAGCAGGCGCTCTCCCAGCTGAGCTAAGGCCCCTTATTAGGAAATGGTCGGGAAGACAGGATTCGAACCTGCGACCCCTTGGTCCCAAACCAAGTGCTCTACCAAGCTGAGCTACTTCCCGTATAATGGCGCGCCCGAGAGGAGTCGAACCCCTAACCTTCTGATCCGTAGTCAGACGCTCTATCCAATTGAGCTACGGGCGCTTATCAAAAAAGCGACATTTATTAATGTAACATGCATTTCGGTTTAACGCAAGGGTTTTTTTAAAAAACTTAGTGCGGCCGAGAGGACTTGAACCTCCACGGGGTTGCCCCCACTAGGCCCTCAACCTAGCGCGTCTGCCGATTCCGCCACGACCGCAAGTTGTAAAGACAATTCGCTGCTGATCATGGTGATTGGAAAGTGCGGGTGGAGGGACTTGAACCCCCACGCCGTGAAGCACTAGATCCTAAATCTAGCGTGTCTGCCAATTCCACCACACCCGCGTTAATAAATGGTGAGCCATGAAGGATTCGAACCTTCGACCCTCTGATTAAAAGTCAGATGCTCTACCAACTGAGCTAATGGCTCGCAATGTTAATTAAGATTTCATTACCAGTTCGAAAGATGCTCGTCGTGTTGCAAGTTCTCCCGAAGAAGTCTCACTCCTCACAAGCCTGCGAAGATGACTATTCAAGTAGTTGGCTTGCTCTACCGACTGAGCTAGTGGCTCGCAATGTTATCAATCTAGCTTCTAATGAAAAATTAAAGAGCTTTCTTTAAAAGCACAAGGACTATCATATAACGTCCCATGTGTTTTGTCAACTCATTTTTCAAAATAAAATGGCTGGGCCAGCTGGATTCGAACCAGCGCATGACGGTACCAAAAACCGTTGCCTTACCGCTTGGCTATGGCCCAAACATTAAAGTGGCGGTCCGGACGGGACTCGAACCCGCGACCTCCTGCGTGACAGGCAGGCATTCTAACCAACTGAACTACCGGACCTATGTAAATAAGTGACCCGTACGGGATTCGAACCCGTGTTACCGCCGTGAAAGGGCGGTGTCTTAACCACTTGACCAACGGGCCATCACAAAATAAGTAATGGCGGAGAAGGAGGGATTTGAACCCTCGCGCCGCTTGCGCGACCTACACCCTTAGCAGGGGCGCCTCTTCAGCCACTTGAGTACTTCTCCGTAATGGCTCCAACGGTAGGATTCGAACCTACGACCGATCGGTTAACAGCCGATTGCTCTACCACTGAGCTACGTTGGAATAATGAAAAACATTGAATTCGCTCGCTTGTCCTAAAAACAACTTCGTAATCAGCGACGTTTTATATAATATAATATCTAGCTGATAATGTCAAACCCTTTTCCACAAAAAAATTGTTTCTTTTTCTTGTTTCGGGTGTTGTTTTGATAAGGCTTATTTAATTTAACACGCACTTAATAATCCGTCAATGGATTTTTTACTTCTTTTTAAGTTTTCCCCTGCATTTTCCGCAACCATACCTTTTCGTATTTACTCTTCTCTTTCTCGTATATTCCAGACCGCATGAGGTGCACGTATAATAATGTAACGCTGCCTGCTTCTGCTTTTGAGATGGCAAGGCTTTACAGAATCTTGGAGAGTTCGTGGTTTTCAGAAGTTCTTTAAACTCGCGGTCCCCATGCTTGTATCCTTTACCCTCGATATGCAAATGATAATGACACAGCTCATGTTTAATGATGCCCTTAAACTCTTCCTCCCCCAATTCATCCAAATACTTAGGGTTTAGTTCGATCACTCTTTTAGAAGGGATATACCTGCCTCCTGTGGTTCTAAGCCTTGAATTAAATTCGACTTTATCTACGTAAGGCTTTTGAAAATCGGTAAGGGAAATTTCTTCTGTCCAGTGCTGTAATTCTTTATTTGTTATCATCATACAGGAACACCTCCCAGCTTTTTAGCATACTTTATCATAAGTCTCAAAAAAGATGAATACAAAGGAGTAGATATCTATGCCCGCATGGTTAAAAAATCAGATGGCTAGAGCTTTCGCTAATAAAGATAAATATCAAATTAAAATGCTGAACCAGTGCTGGTACTATTACCAACACCTCTATAAATAAAAGAGTACCCAGAAGGAAAGTCTCCTCCCAGGTATCTATAGGAATCCTTATGATTGAGGCATCATCGTAAGAGCGATTCGTTGTTTTTGGGTATCCACCTGCTCTACCCACACCGTTACCACATCTCCTACAGAAACAACGTCCATTGGGTGTTTAACAAACTTATTTGAAAGCTTGGAAATATGGACAAGCCCATCCTGTTTTACTCCTATATCTACAAAAGCCCCAAAATCCACTACGTTTCTAATCGTCCCCTCAAGCTCCATACCTTGTTCAAGATCTTCCATAGAGAGTACATTCGTTTTCAGCAGTGGTTTTGGCAAGTCATCCCTCGGGTCACGTCCAGGCTGAACGAGTGATTTCCTAATGTCCTCAAAGGTCATCGTGCCGAGGTCCAGTTCATCAGCCGTTTGTTTTACATCCATTGCCTTCAGCTTCTCTGCAATTTCTGCACTGCCTAAATCTTCAACAGTAGCACCGACCATTTTCAAAAGTGAGCGGGCTGAACGATAGCTTTCCGGATGAATAGGTGTACGATCCAATGGTTCTTTTCCATCCAGAATTCGTAAAAATCCAATACTCTGTTCATACGTCTTGGCCCCAAGCCTTGGAATATCCTTAAGCTCCGAACGTTTCGTAAACTTCCCGATTTCTTCTCGCTTCTTCACTACATTATTGGCTACAGCTTTACTAAGACCTGATACGTATTGCAGTAAAGAAGAAGAAGCTGTATTAACGTTTACTCCTACCTGGTTAACTACAGTTTCTACCACGAACGTCAATGATCCATTTAATTTCTTCTGAGTGACATCATGCTGGTACTGACCGACTCCAATGGATTTCGGATCAATTTTTACCAGTTCAGCTAATGGGTCCTGAACTCTTCGGGCTATAGATACAGCACTTCTTTCTTCGACTTGCAGATCAGGGAACTCTTCCCGTGCTAACTTGGAAGCAGAATACACACTGGCTCCCGCTTCGTTCACGATCATATAAGAAGCATCCAGGTTATGTTTTTGAATCATATCCGCAATGAATTGTTCTGTTTCTCTGGAAGCCGTGCCATTACCAATCGCCATGAGTTCAATCGGGTATTTCTTCATAAACGACAGTATTTTTTTTTCTGCCCCAGCCGTATCATTTTTGGGTGCTGTTGGATAAATAACGGCAATATCAAGTACTTTTCCGGTTTCATCAATAACCGCCAACTTGCACCCGGTACGGTAGGCAGGATCCACTCCTAACACAACTTTTCCTTTTAGCGGTGGCTGCAGTAATAAACTTCGGAGGTTACTGGAAAACACTTCAATCGCCTGCTCTTCTGCGCTTTCAGAGAGTGAATTCCTGATTTCTCTTTCTATGGAGGGTTGAATTAATCGCTTATAACTATCCTGAATGGCTTCCGTTAAAATTTCCCGTAGTTTGCCTGAAGTAGAATTCTTGATCACTTTTCTTTCTATGTAACCAACAATGGATTCTTCAGGAGGCTGCACTCCTACTTTTAACACGCCTTCCTTCTCCCCACGATTTAACGCTAAAATACGGTGGGAAACGATCGACCTTACAGGTTCCTGATATTCGTAGTACATTTCGAATATATTTTTTTCATCCTTATCTGCGTTTTTCCCAGATGATTGGATTGTCCCTTTTTGAAAGGTCTGTTTCCTTATTTGGTCCCGATAGGCTGGGTCATCCGAAATCCATTCGGCAATAATATCATTTACACCAGCTTCTACCTCTTCTTCACTTTCCATTTCGTGTTCTGCAGAAAAGTAGGATGGCGCTTCTTTAGAGAAGTCCATATCTTGTTGCTCCCACACTCGCAAAGCAAGAGGTTCCAAACCTTTTTCCTTCGCAATCGTGGCTCTTGTTCTTCGCTTCTGTTTATAAGGACGGTATAGGTCCTCAACTTTTTGAAGCTGAGTCGCTTGCTGAATTTCTCTTTGTAATTCTTCAGTTAATTTATCCTGCTCATCGATTAACCGAATGACTTCTTCTTTTCTTTGGGTCAGATTTTTTACATAACTCCACTGATCTTCTATTGATTTAATTTGTACTTCATCTAATCCACCCGTTAATTCTTTTCTATAGCGGGCAATGAAAGGCACGGTATTTCCTTCATTCAGTAATTCTATAACTTGCTTAACCGATGACTCCTTGATACTGGTCTGCTGAGCAACCATGCTCATCAACTCAGGCTTCTGTTCTATTTCACTCAAAAAAAGTCCTCCTTCACAAACATCTACTTTGTATTGTATCAAATTCTTGGATGGTCCGTCAGAAGAACGCGAGACCATCGTTTCTCTTTTTAAGCTATTAAAAAAGGCCTTATTCTCTTTTAATAAGAATAAGACCTTATACATACTCCATGGCAATTAAAGTGGTATCATCTTCTCTGGCTTGTCCATAAAGTTCTTTATATTGATCAGTAATATCATTCACATTATTTGTGGAGATATATTTAGATGTTAATCGGCGGTCATTTACTCCATCCGAAAAAAGCAAAAAGATCATACCTGGGCTGATCTCTCCTCTGGATACTCTTAACTTACGAGTGAACCCGGCTAAATAACCGGCCAATGGAATATTGCGATGTCTTCTGCCATCCGGTTCAATAATAATGACTCCAATATTCCCAATGGAAGAGTATGAATATGTTTTAGCAGTAAAGTCTATTCTAAGTATGCCAAGAACGACTCCTCGTTTACCTACTAACACTTCATTACATTTACGAACCAGGGCTTCAATAGTTAAATCCGTGTGTTCTTCAATGACATTCATAACGGCTTTAGAAGATTCATGAGCCATTTCTCCACTGCCCAATCCATCAGCTAAAGCACATATGAAAGCATCTTCAGTTTCTTTATAAAAGTAACTATCTCCGCAATAGTAGTTGCCTTTTTTCGCTTTTTGATAAATGGATAGACGGACATGCTTGTACTGCTCTTCCACTAGAAGGCCTCTACCGATTCAGCTTGCAAGGCTTCCCTTAGTTTGCGAAGAGCACGTCGTTGAAGACGAGAAACGTGCATCTGGGAAATCCCCAGTTTTTCTCCTGTATCCTTTTGGCTCATATTCTCAAAGTACGTGCACTGAAGAATTTCCTGTTCCCGTTCACTTAGGATAGGAAGGACTTTCTCAAGAAGCATCTGCTGATCAATTTGAGAATATCCATCTTCCTGATTGCCTATAAGGTCAAGGATCGTTACCGTACTCCCATCAGAATCTGCTTCAATTTTACGATCGACCGATAAAGCTTTGTAGCTTTTACCCATTTCCATCGTTTCCAGGACATCCTCTTCTGACACTTCCAGATGGTCCGCTATTTCAATCACGGACGGGGATCGCTGAAGAGTATTGGTGAGTTCTTCGGCCGCTTTTTTAATTTTAGGGCCAAGCTCTTTAATTCGACGGGGAACATGTACACTCCACGTTTTGTCACGGATAAATCGTTTAATCTCTCCGATGATCGTAGGGATAGCAAAAGATTCAAAAGACTTTCCAAAAGAAGGGTCATACCGGCGAATAGCCGCTAAAAGACCCAGCATTCCAACCTGCACCAGGTCTTCGTGGATGGTGCTGTTCTTTGAATACTTGCGTGCAATGGATTCCACAAGGTCTTTATAGACAAGAACAATCTTCTCCTGCACTGCTTCATCAGTAGGGTGTTCTTGTAAATGCTCTATCCATTCATATACTTCATCATTGTGATGTTGAGATCTGGTCGCCATTCTGACCCACCTCAGCTTCATGGAGATATTTCGTCATTAGTACAATCACTCCATATTTACTATTAATTTCAACTTTATCCATAAGGGCATCGATCAAGAACAAACCGAAGCCACCCTCACGGAGTTCTTCAATATTGTCATCTTGTTTGTAAGGACCGATATCCTGCTTAATATCTCCAAGGTTAAAGCTGCCGCCGTGGTCTGCAACCATTACTTCAAGACGGTCATCATACACACCAAAACCGATGGTGATTTCTCCTTCACCCGTTTCATTATAGCCGTGTTTAACAGCATTCGTAATGGCTTCAGAGATGGCTACTTTTAAATCTTCAATATCTTCATAGGTAAAACCCATACGGTTGGCGATGCCAGAAATGCTTAAACGTACCACGCCGATATACTCCGCTTTGGCAGGGACCTTTATTTCAACAAAATCAAATGGTTCCATTATTGCATTCCACCTTGTACTGTAGAATCTATATTCATAATCTCTGTAAGACCGGTAATTTTAAACAAACGGTACACACGCTCCTGCATTTGTACCAATTTCAAATCAGTGTTGTATTCTTTTGTAGATTTTAAGGCGCTTATAAAGACACCGAGACCTGTAGAATCCATGTAATTCACATGCTGCAGATCAACTTCCACAGTCTGACCTTCTTCTTTCGTTAGAGGCAATAAAGCATCCTTTAGCTTCGGCGCCGTAAATGCATCCACCTCTCCCGAAAGTACAACGTAAGCGACATTTTCTTTATTCGTAACATCTATCGTTAGGTTCATCTAAAAGTCCTCCTAATATTCCTGTAAAAGTCCATCAAACGGTAAATACCCGTTTCATTTGTGGACTAAACATTCCTTTTTAAAATGATCAGGGTGAAATCATCACGCAGATGAAAGTCCTGAAGACGTTCAAAATGCTTGTACACATTCTCTACCGTTTCCTGAGCCGGCAAATGGGAATATTGTTTGATAACGTGAAGAATTTCTTCCTGCTCAATAAAACGGTCTCCCTGCCTGCACTCCGTTACTCCGTCTGTGAGAAGGACAATCATATCGCCTTTTTCTACTTTCTTTTCATACTGTGTGTAGCTTGTTTCCGGCGACACCCCTAGCACAAGTCCAGGCACATCAATTTCCTCGAATTCATCCCGATCACTATAGTAATAAAAACCAGGCTCATGCCCCGCAGAAGAATAAGAGAAAGTGTGCGTATTAGAATTATAGAGTCCATAAAACATTGTAATAAACATACTCGCATCCACATTTCTCTCAACGACGCGATTCAAACTGCCCAGAATCACACTTGGATCCATACGCATTTCCGGATAGCTGTCCATTGAATATTTGATCATAGACATACACAAAGCTGCAGGTACCCCTTTTCCGATAACATCCGCAACAGCTATTCCGAGAGAACCTTTGCCATCCTGAACAAAATGGTGGTAATCTCCATTCATCTGTTTAGCAGGTACACTTAAAGCTCCGATGTCTACCTCTTCCAAATCCGGTTTAACAGTAGACAATAAGGTTTTTTGCATATTAGCGGCTACAGAAATTTCGGACTTAAGCTCCAGCTGTTTTTCACGCAGCGATTGATGTTCTTGATAAGCCAGTCCATAAGAAATCATAGTTTCTAAGAGAAAATTCATTGATGCCTGAATGTAATCCGGCATTTCCGGGTATAGTTCCTGTAAGGATTGAATATGCACATTTATAATTTCTTCAGGTGAAATGTTTTGCTGCATAGACTGCTTACTGAACTGCTCTGCCTGATACAGAGCTTGTTCATCTTGTGTTTTGATATATTCCTGTAGAAGTTCTTTATAATTTTCTAGATCAAGCTTCAGTGTACTCATTATCTAATCCTCCTTTAACGGAGCCATTTAATGACTGTAATTTCAGTCCCTTTTCCTTCTTCGGATGTAATATCGAAATCGTCCATTAGACGCTTCACACCCGGAAGGCCTGCACCGAGCCCGCCAGATGTAGAAAAACCGTCTTCCATCACCTGACTGAGCTCTTTAATACCAGGACCACTGTCTATAGCCAGAATCCTGATTCCTTTTTGATTCATATCTTCAAGAGTTTCAAAGCAGACTTTACCTGTTCCAGCATACAAATAAATATTCCTTGCTAACTCTGATATAGCAGTGGCGATCCGCGCCTGATCGACTGTGCCAAACCCAATTTTTCTGGCAATGTCCCGACCAAGTTGACGTGCCCCTACAATGTCCCACTCCTTTTTTATATTCACACAGGATTGGAAGTCCATGGGCTACTCCTCCAATTCCTGACGAAGTTTAATCAATCCTTGTTCTAAATCTAAAGCGGTAGGGACATCCTGCAAGTGTATCCCTAAATCAATCAGAGTCATGGCCACAGCTGGCTGAATACCCGTAAGCACCACTTTGGCACCCATTAAATCGGACATCGTGACCACATCTCCCAGGACTTTCGCGATGAATGAATCAATGATGTCAACGGAAGTTAAATCGATGACAACACCGGAAGCACCGCTTTCATGAATTTTACTTAATAGATCTTCTTGAAATTGTATAGCTGTCTGATCATCCAAATCGATTTGAATGGAGATCAGTAAATAGTTGTGTAACTTTAATATAGGAATTCTCAATTTGTTCACTCCCTGTCTAGCGAATCGATTAATCTTTCAATATCTTTGTCATTATTCTGAGTTTCTTCTATGCGGCGATTCGTTAATTCGAGTGCTGTTTGGAATCCTTTACGAAGTGAACTTTTTGTCGGGAATTTCCCAAGATCAATTCCTAGATTCACAATCGTTTGAGCAATTTCAGGACGTATGCCTACTAATATACACCGGGAGCCAATTAAACGGACAGCTTCTGCAGCTTGAATAATATGATGGGCTACCATTGTATCAACGACAGGCACTCCCGTAATATCAATTAAAACAACCTCAGCATTGTGTTTAATAACTCCATCTAAAAGGTTCTCCATAATCTGCTTGGCCCGTTCCGTATCAATCGTTCCTATAAGCGGCATAATCGTGATGTTTTCCATGACAGGTATCAATGGTGCTGATAGTTCCTGCAGAGCTACCCGCTGCAGGGATACAATGTGTTCCCAGCTGCCGGAATATTCATTTACTAAACGGTTGATAATCGGATCCACCCAGTCATCAACTTCCCTTAACACTTTCGAAAAATAATCCGAATCGATTTTTTCGGACTGCTGTAAAATATATCCCGTTACAACACGCCTGAAGACCTGCATTCCATCTGTAAGATAGCTAAGTGGCCACCCCAGGTTAATTAATCGTTCTGAAAAATCATCTAAATCTGAAGAGAGGCCCTTCTTTTCAATACTGGAAAAAATGACGTTCACAAATTCACGATTTGTACTCTCGAACATTTCTTCAGAAATTGTCGATGTATAATCATTCTTCTTGTGAGTATCAATTTCCTCCAGCCACATTTTTACAATATCGTCGCTGTGTTCTAACACGACATTCTTTAATTTCTCGTCCATTATCTAAACCTCCGCCTCGGAACCCTATTCAGTAATCATTAGGAAACGCTCTAATAATATTCAGATATAATGTTACCAAAAATCAAGGTAACATCATACTAATACGTTGTGGAAATGAATGCTAAAATAATAAGTTACAAGAATTGTTCATCATATTTCTATTATAAACTACACAATAAAAAAAAATAAAGCTACCTCACGCAGGTAACTTTATCTAAGGAAAAAACAATCGTTTTTTTCCTTATGCTCTGTTGTAATCAGAAATCAATTAATCCAAGGCTGATCTGCAGCGCTTTGTTGACTTCCAGCATCATTGCGTCGTCCAGTTGAGTAATCTTGTCGGTCAAACGCTGTTTATCAATCGTTCTGATTTGTTCCAATAGGATCACAGAATTTCGTTCGAACCCATATTTTTCTGCATTGATTTCTACGTGTGTGGGAAGTTTGGCTTTTTGTATTTGCGCTGTAATTGCAGCTACGATAACTGTAGGGCTAAAACGATTACCGATATCATTTTGAAGGATGAGTACAGGACGAACCCCGCCTTGCTCTGATCCCACTACCGGGGACAAATCAGCGAAATAAACGTCTCCTCGTTTGACTATCACTGGCTTCACACCCCGCCCACTAATTGCTCCAGGGTGTGTTCTGCCTCCTCTTCAGCTTGAAACATTTCTGAAGCGATGTTTAAATTTATTTTCGCCATTTCCATGTAGCCTCTTCGCATGGATTCTCTGACATGACGCTGTTTCTTCTCACGCAAATACATTTTAGTTGCTTGACACATGAAATCGCTCCGATCACTATTTTCGAGTTGAATAAAGCCGTCCACTTCATTGAGTAGGTTATCCGGAATCCGGATGACAATCTCCTGCATGCTATCGGACAAAACCATACACCTCCACCATCTTCTCTCAGAAAGAAAACCAGTCAATAATTCCACTCTAATCTTATCAAAGGGGAGTGTCTATTGCAAAGGCATGTTGGAATTTTTTCGTGAAATGTGCTGTGTTGCATCCAAACATAGGGAGGATTGTCTCACACCTGGACCCGTTTTTTATAGAGGATTATCTACTTCCACCATATGGCCGTTTTCAAAAAACATTCTCGGAACCCTGTAGCTGATCATACAGGGTATTTCATAATTGATGGTTTCAAGATAATCCGCCACTTCATCCGTGGTAATCTCGTGAGCCCCCTGTTTACCAATTAAGGTAACCTTTGTGCCCAAAGGATATTCCTGATCAAGACGAATCATAAATTGATCCATACAGATCCTTCCGACGATCGGGTGACGTTTGCCGTCAACCAGTACTTCCATCCCCTGTAATTTCCGTATCCATCCGTCAGCATAACCAAGAGGAATAGTACCTATCCATTCTTCTTTTTGGGTATGATAAGTTGCTCCATAACTGACCGCCTCTCCTGCGTCCATTTTTTTCACATGAATTAAACGGCTCTGCAGGGAAAAGGCAGGTTCTAAAGCGATAGGACGCTCTTCTTTAACCACATCTGACGGATACAAGCCATACATACTAATTCCAAACCGGACAAAGTTCTTCATTCGGTCTGGAAATCTCATACTGGCCGCACTATTCCCTGTATGGATTTCGACGTTTTCCTGCCAAACCTTTTCAAAATGAGAAAATAGATGCACAAACCGCCGTTCCTGTTCTTCAAAATATCCTGTTTCCTCTTCATCCGCCGTCGCGAAATGAGTGAACACCGCTTCTAATTCGAAGCTCGGGTTATTTCGTAAATGGTCGAGAATATCATCCATTTCCTTAATCGTGCGAACTCCAATTCTGCCCATTCCTGTATCCCATTTCATATGCAGCTTCAGCGGTTTTTCAAATTGAAAATGTTGCACTTTTTCCATCCATTCCTTTTGAAAAACGGTAACCGAAACCCTGTATTCTGAAGCAGTTACAGCGTCTTCCGGCCGAGTCCATCCCATTACTAATATAGGGGCTTCTATTCCAGCTTCCCGAAGACGGATTGCTTCATCTAAAAGAGAAACAGCAAGAGCCTTTGCACCAGACCTCAACGCCTGATGAGCAACCTGGATATCCCCATGTCCATACGCATTGGCTTTTACAACCGCATAGATTTCAGTTCCAGCTGGAAGGCGCCCCTGTAACTGCCGGATATTATAATCAATCTTGGACAGATCCACTTCCGCCCAGGAATCTCGATAAAAAGTTTCTATTGACACAGGGTCCCCTCCTCTTTCGTTCCATATCTTTCTATTATTGAACGTGCGGGTTCCCCTGTCAATGGCGTTCCTCCAGCTGAAAGTAAAAATAAAAGCAGACCGTTAAGCCTGCTCCTTCCAAGGTTATTTCACTGCTGTACTATTAATGGAGCTTGCCACTGAAACCATTTCAGCTTGCGTTAAGTCATTGCTTGCCAGCTGATACGTTGTACCATTCTGGCTCCACTCCAGACGATTATTTTCCATCGCTCCAATAACACCATCAGCCAACTGGACAGGCTCTCCGTTTACCTGCACAGAATATTGGGCACTTGCGGGCTGCACCTCTGCTTTTTCTTGAATAAGAGTAAAACTCTTATCTCCGCCATATGTCATAATAACCCGCTTGCCATCCTCTGTCTTAACTTCCTGCTCTTCAGCAAGATCTGCCCCATACGTTTCCTGAGGATAAAGAACTTCTCCCATTTCGGTTCCTTCCATACTTGCTACCGGCACTTCAGAAGGAGCCATAGCCATATTCTTATCTACGTCGAAATCTTCTTTCTTCAAGGATTCATCTTTTGCGAAATTAGCAAACTGGACTTCTACCAGAGCATTCATATCTTGATCAAATACCTTGACCATCACAGGCTGGTAGGACTTTTTATCGAAATAAATCTCCTGGTAAGGTAATGTTTTATTGTTCTGATAGTTTGTTTTGGTCTTAAATTTAAAATGATTTTCAGTAGCGCTGAACTCCGCATCTCCATCGGCCTGAATATCTTTCAGTAAAGAAGCATAAAGGTAAGGCTGGCTTGTATTTTGCGGCCACTCACTCTGGAACTTAAAGCTCTTATTCAGAGCCGGGGTTAAGACATAGACTCCGCTATCGTTTTTCAAGATGATCTGGCTACCTTTTTCATCCTGATCATTTTCAAGCTTTACGCGATAGAAATCGTCCTTCTTATGCCAGACTTGGATATGGTATTTCTGCTCCTCTTCTCCTGTACGCATCTTCATATTGGCCTCTGTCTTATATCCAGCCATTTCTTCTGATTGTTTTTCGAGCTTCTTCATAACATCCTCTTTTGATTGCGAGCCACAAGCGGTTAACGCTCCAAGAACCAGCATGGTGAACAATATGATGAGAAAACGTCTTTGCATAAGACTCAACTCCTTTGTCTCTACTGAAGGACAAAGGGAACGTTATGCTTTGGATGACGCAGAAAATGTACGAAAGGTATGGGATAAACCTTCAACCAAATCCGAAGCGAGAAGATCAGTCTTCGAATGTTCCTCCTGAATCAAATAATCAGCGGTCGAACCATGAATGACACAGCCATTACTTAAGGCATCGAGAATATTATCTGACTGAAGCATCATTCCAAATAGAATACCAGACAGAACGTCTCCACTTCCGCCTTTCGCAAGACCGGCATTACCGGTCATATCGACCCGCTGCTCGCCATCTGGAGCAGTAATAATGGTGTAAGGACCTTTCAGGACGAGATACACTCCGTATTCAGAAGCGAATTCTCGACTTATTCGAAAAGGGGATTGCAGAATTTCTTGAATAGATATACCCGCAAGATAAGCAAATTCTCCAGGATGAGGGGTTACAACCGTAGGCAGGCTCCTGTTTTTTAAAGCGGCAAGCATAGGTTTCAGCACATAAAGACCATCTGCATCAATTAATAAAGGACCTTTACATTCTTGAAGCATATGCAATACTAGTCCTGCAGCTTCTTCATGACGTCCAAGACCCATACCAATCGCAGCCCCGTCATACTTTGATAATTCAGGGATCGCTTGTCCGGTGATCATTCCTTCTTCCTCTTCCAATCCGGAAAAAGTTGCTTCCTGGACATAAGAAGTAACGGAAGGAATAATACTTTCAGCTGTTGCAATGGTAAGCAGACCCGTCCCACTTCTTAACGCCGCTCTTGCCGCCATAGCAATAGATCCCGGCATAAAATAGGAACCTCCTGCCATTACACCTTTCCCATGACTGCCTTTATGAGAATGACTATCTCGTTGGGGCAAATTCTGCTCAACATCCTCCACACTCCATAAAAACCGCTTAACTTCCGGAAGTTTTTTTACAGGAAGTCCAATTTCTACGACACTCCACTCTCCGTAATATGGACTAGTGTGCTGCAGAAAAACACTTATTTTTGGAGTCGCTATAATGGTCGTGTAGTCAGCATTGAATGCATCAAAATTATCGACACCTTCTCCGGCTGGAAGACCTGTCGGAAGATCTATCGCTAGTCTAAGCGCTTTATGCTCATTTGCTTTTTCAACAATTTCGGCTAAAGGGGACCTCAGACGTCCTTCTATACCAATCCCAAGCATCGCATCAATAATCACGGATGCCTGATATAGGGAAGGCAGGAATTCTTCCATAAGGGAAAATTTCTTCAGCTCAAACCCTGAGTTTTTAAAAATATCCCGATGGGCTTCCGCGTCCCCTGAGATTTTTTCATCAGGAACGACCTGCCAGGCTTCCACCTTGTAGCCTCTGTTCAGAAGCGTCCGCGCAATGACGAAACCGTCTCCGCCATTATTTCCAGATCCTATGAGCACAATCACCTGATCTTTACGCTTAATTCTATGCTCCAAATCCTCAGCTGCCGCACGACCGGCGCTCTCCATTAACATCTTTCCATCAATCCCAGTGGACTCAATAGCCACCCGATCCCTTTCGTACATTTCTTGTGCGGTTACAATATCCAAAAAGTTCCCTCCTACCCGCATTACAATGTTATGAGACAAACTATGTAAATATGTCAGATCTATTACCGCTCTTATCTCTCTTCTAACACGACTTGAGCGACAGCGTGCGTAGTGCTGTGGCTGATCGACAACCATATGTGCAGATTTTCAAAACCCTGAACCTTCATAGACGGGGCTCCTTTGCCATCAGATAAAACTTCAATATGCTGAAAACTCAAAGAACCAATACCTGTCCCCAGAGATTTAGCCAGGGCTTCTTTAGCCGCAAATCGTCCGGCTGCATATTCAGTCTGCCGCCGTTCATTCAAATCTTTAAAACGCTGGTACTCTCGCTCCGTTAAAATTCTTTGAATAAGTCGAGGCTTTCGCTTTATACTTTGTTTAATACGATCCATTTCAATGATGTCAATTCCAATACCTCTGATCACATAAGATCTTCCTTTTCAACTGAAGTAGTAACAGTATACCCGAATTTCATGCCGATAAAAATGGATATGAGATTCCCGGCCCGTCATAGTATGATAGTAGGAACGCAACTAAAAGGAGAATAGCCCCTATGTTTGTCAGAACAGAAAGCTTCAAAGAATTTCTCAAATTCTATCCCATTGTTTCCACACTTGTTGGTATTCATCTCTTGTTGTGGATATTAATCGATTTTCTCCAATTCGGATTCGCATTGGACCTCCTCCGCTTTGGAATTGGAGTTAACATCTTAATCCTGGAAGGAGAATATTGGCGGCTTGTCACCCCAATTTTTCTGCATGCAGGGTTTGCTCATGCATTATTTAATTCCTTTTCACTTGTCTTATTTGGCCCGGCCCTTGAACAGATTCTTGGCAAGTTTAAATTTATGTTTATGTATTTGTTCGCAGGGATCGCAGGGAACCTTGGAACTTTCATTGTAAATCCAGACGCTTATTACCAGCATTTAGGCGCTTCCGGTGCCATCTTTGGAATTTTTGGTGTCTACGTCTTTATGGTACTTTTCCGCAAGCACCTAATCGACCAGGCCAACTCACAGATCGTCATGGTTATTTTTATATTAGGTTTGTTCATGACATTTACACGACCGAATATCAATGTACTTGGCCATTTGTTTGGATTGATTGGCGGGTTTGCTATTGCTCCAACCATCCTCCGAAACGCAAGACCATTTTCGATTTGGCAGCAGCGCGCCCGTACTTCAAGTCAGTCAAGCGGGGATATTTCTTTTAATCCTAACCGCTGGAAGAAGCGGCGCTTCCCTTGGAAAAAATACGGTGGTTACGCATTCTGGTTTGTAATTATTTTTCTTGTAGCAGTAGCCCTGTTCAGCCGAGTACTATAAACGAGGGCTGTTTTCTTAACCATAAAGCCTCTCCTGACTAAGGAGAGGCTTTTTTTACAATGATCCTTTAACTAGTTGCTTGTTCCAGATAAGCTCCCTTTTCTGTAAGACTCAGTTTCGAGATAACTCGGGTCCATTGCCAAAAAAAGAATGGGGCGGCTACGGAAACAACTCGCTTTCCTGCGGGGGAACTGGCAAGCCTCCTAAGTCGTTACCACTCCTTGTGGGGTCTCGCCTAGCTCCTTCTCCCGCGGGAGTCTCGTCGTTTCCTCCGCCACCCCAACGATATCTAGTGAACGGACCTTTCCAGAAGAGGAACGGTCTTCTCCTTAATCTGCATGAAATGCTTTTATGACAGGCTATTGTGCATCGTTACATCCTAAAATAGGTACGAAACCACATGGTCTCATCCCTCATCACGCAGGTGATGTTTGAAGTGGTTTTGAAATTCTGTTTTGGCAAGGTCCGGAGGGGGACGATGAAGACTCCTGTGGGATAAACATGATCGGTGAGACCCCGGAAAGCGAAGCTTGAGGAGGCTCAGCACATGCCCACGGAAAGCGAAATCGTCCCCCGTAGGACCTTCACGGCAAACCAATATCTCGAAACTGAGTCTTCCACAATCCGGCCATTTAGTAGAATATCCTAAATGTGAAAAACTACAACGGAGGATGAAATGAGTTTTTCACTAAAAAAAGGCCAGACCTCAATGGGTCTGACCTTTTTTCTTTATGATTTATTTAGCGTTTGAGTTACGTCCTTTGTTCTGGTAACCACGCTTGCCGCCTTTTCCGTTGAAGTTACGGTTGCGGGATTTATTCTTCGAGTTGTAATTGCGGTTTCCGCCTTTACCATAATTCTTCTTACCTTTACTGCGCTGAGCATTTTTCACGCTGATCGGCTGTACGGAAGTCAAGCTGACAGGTACTTCGCTGCGCTCTTTCGTCATCATCTTAAGAGCTGCCGCTATGATATCAGAAGAATCATATTGCTCAAGCAATTCGTTAGCTGAATGCTTGTAATTCTTAAGGTCGTTTGCACCAAGAGATTCTACAAGCTTTTCTACCGCTACTTTTTGCTGGCCGCGGGAAGCTTCTTCAGAAGAAGGAACTTTAAGACGCTCTACTTTTTTCTTCGTAAGCTTCTCAATCAAATTAAGCTGGTCTTTCTCACGTGGTGTTACGAAAGAAATAGACTCACCCTTACGTCCCGCACGACCTGTACGCCCAATGCGGTGAACATAGCTTTCAGGATCTTGAGGGATATCGAAGTTATACACATGTGATACTTCAGAAATATCCAGACCACGAGCGGCTACGTCTGTAGCTACCAGAATTTCAATACGTCCACGCTTGAACTTGTTCAACGTAGACATACGCTTACCTTGAGTCAGGTCTCCGTGGATTCCTTCTGCGCTGAATCCACGCGCTTGTAAACCGTCCGCTACCTCATCTACACGGCGCTTCGTACGACCGAATACAATGGCAAGAGCAGGGTCGTGAATATCAAGCAGGCGAGTCAATGTGTCAAATTTGTGTTTCTCAGGGATCTCCACAAAGTATTGCTCGATATTTTCAACGGTCATTTCTTTGGATTTAACTTTTACTTCTTCAGGGTTATTCATTAAGGTTGTCGCGATATCACGAATTTCCTTAGGCATCGTAGCTGAGAAAAGCAACGTCTGACGCTCTTCAGGAAGAGCTTTCAGGATATCACGAATATCCTCGATGAAGCCCATGTTCAGCATTTCGTCTGCTTCATCCAGTACAGCCGTGTGTACATTTTGAAGCTTTATAGTTTTACGGCGAATATGGTCAAGCAAACGTCCCGGTGTAGCTACGACAATTTGATTTGTCTTAAGAGACCGGATTTGGCGTTCCATGTTCGACCCACCATAAATTGGTAGTGCGCGAACTCCTTTAACTTTACCAAGGCGGTTCATCTCTTCTGCGACCTGGATAGCCAGCTCACGAGTTGGAGCTACGATCAATCCTTGAACGGATTTGACCTGCTTGTCAATTTTCTCAAGCATCGGAATACCGAATGCTGCTGTTTTACCTGTACCTGTCTGAGCTTGACCGATCACGTCTTTGCCTTCCAGCCCTAGAGGTATTGTTTGTTCTTGAATCGGTGTGGTTTCTTCAAAGCCCATATCATCTAAAGATTTTAGAATTGGGTTTGATAAGCCTAGTGAATTAAATGTTGTCACTTATTTCATACTCCTTTTTTATATAAAATCATATATAACTTATATGCCTATAAACATGTAAAAAAAGCCTTCCGCCACAGAAATCGGGAGAGGCTCCTCTGGTGTCTGCCTAATAGATTCATTCATCATAACATACATAACACAGTTAATTCTACACATTTCTCCTATGCTTTTCAATCCGAAGAATGATAAAATGAGTGCACAACTGTTGTTTACCAGAGGAGGGGTTTAATGAATAAGCCTCCAATTCATCCATATATAATTTTATTCATAGGGGTACTATCCATATCTACAGCAGCGATTTTTGTTAAATTGGCTGGTGACGCTCCGGCATCGATTGTAGCTTTTTTCCGACTGTCGCTGGCTGTGCTTATTATGTCCCCTTATGTATTATGGAAACATTTTGATGAAATCAAACAAATTAATCAAAAAGATTGGATTATGGCTGGTTTATCCGGGGTGTTTTTAGCGTTTCACTTTATCTTATGGTTTCAGTCCCTATCTTACACTTCCGTTGCAAGTTCGGTTGTTCTCGTTTCGCTGCAGCCAATTTTTGCTTTTATCGGGACTTTCATTTTCTTTAAAGAGCGTTTCACAATCGGTGCGGTTTTAAGCCTGGTCATTACGATAACAGGAAGTGTCATTATAAGCTGGGGCGATTTTCAAATTAGCGGCTTGGCTCTTCTAGGAGACATCCTGGCCCTTTTAGGAGCATTTATGGTTACCGGCTACTTCCTGCTGGGTCAGAACTTAAGAAAACGTCTTTCTCTTATGACTTACACTTTTCTTGTCTATGGCACAGCTTCTGTTACTTTACTGCTTTACAACCTTATTTTAAATCAATCATTCACCGGTTACAACGGCTCGCAATGGCTAATCTTCCTTGCACTGGCTATCATCCCGACTTTCTTCGGTCATTCCTTGTTTAATTGGACTCTGCGCTGGATCAGCACTTCAACGATTTCAATGGCCGTTTTACTGGAACCGATTGGTGCAGCGATTCTTGCTTATTGGCTGTTGAGCGAACCTGTTACATGGTCCCAGTGGCTTGGAGGCTCCATTGTACTCTTTGGACTGATGATGTTTATTTTCAGTACGACGAAAAAAGTTAAACCCAAAATTACGCATGCCCATCAAAAACAGTAATTAGAAGATGTCTGTTATAATGATAATAAAGTAAAGATGTACCATTACTTGAGAGCAGGTGAAGAGATTGACCATACAACTTTTGATTGATGGAGGGGGAGACCTTCCCGACTCCATGAACGATCAACATTCCATCAAAAATGTACCCTTGAATATTCATTTCGGCGAGGAACATTATAAAACAGGTGAGACCATTGATCTGCCTACTTTTTATAAAAAACTAAAACAATCAGAAGAATTGCCAAGATCTTCTTCTCCAAGTCCGAATGACTTTTATGAAAAATATAAAGAAGTAGATCGCGACGCTCCTATTCTGGTTCTCGCACTTACTCAGGGACTGAGCAGTACGTACGAAAGTGCTGTAATGGGGATGGACATGCTTCGCGAGGAAGACCCGGAACGCCAAATAGCCGTGCTGAATACAAAAACCGCTTCCTGCGGCATAGCCCTGCTCGTCCATGAAGCTAACAAGAAAATCGAAGAAGGGCTGGATTTTGAAGCACTGGTATCTCATATGGAAGAACGTATCGAAAAAACCACTACGTTATTTATTCTAAAAACGCTTGAAAATGTTATAAAAGGCGGACGTCTTGATCGAATGAAGGGTACGATCGCCAAGACATTGAACATTAAACTACTTATGAAAGCCAGTGATGATGAAGGAGCCGTAGAAGTCACGGAAAAGGTTCGCGGAAACAAGAAATCTATCCGCCGCTTCGTTGATCAGATTGGTGAGTATGCTCATAACTTAGAAGACAGAGTCATTGCTTTATCCCATTGTAATGATGAAGCAAGAGGCCGAAAAGTTCTTGAGGATATAAAAGAACGTTATAATCCTAAAGATAGCTTGTTTATGGAAACGGGTCCCCTCATCTCGACTTATGCAGGTGAAGGTGGATTAGTTATTGCTTTCTTCAGAGATTAATAGATTAACCAAAAGCTGCGGAGCATCTGCCCCGCAGCTTTTTTTATTGGACTTTAAGAATGAAACTTGAGGTCATGTCCCTCCCTATGACTACATCCCAAAAGCAGACATTCAATTGACAATGATAATCATTTTCAATTATAATTTAACCATCTTCTAATAAAGGGGAATGAACATGAAAGATTGTCTTATTGTTACACGAGATTTCACTTATCATAGAGGTCCCGGCACCCCCTATAAATGTCTTCATTTTAAGAAAGGAGAGTTAATTTATATAGGCGATGATCATCACTACGTAGAGTCAGTAGGCTGGCTTGTCTCTTTACACACGGACACGAAACACCCCTTCTTTATTCCTTCCACTTACCTAGAGGAATATTACTTGAATAATTTGTATATGTACTCGGATATTGCGCTTTCCATTAACTATCATCAACTAAAAGTGGATCAGTCCCTGGATAGCCGCGATGCGGAGCTTTTTCAGTATCATTCCGCTCAGTTGAGTTACTGGGATCAACTAGTGAACGGATCCAACGAAAAGCAAAAGGCTGGTTCTCTATGAATTCTATCATGATAGGATTTGCAAGTATGTCTGGGAATACAGAAGAAATAGCGGACGTGCTCAAAGCTCATCTGGAAAACTGTGGTTTTCACGTAACACTAGATGAAATTGACGAGATAGACCCTCATGAGTTTAAGAATTATTCCGGAGTATTACTTGGTTCCTACACTTGGAACGACGGGGACCTTCCCTACGAGGTGGAAGAATTTTATGAAGATGTAACAGAAACGGACCTAACCGGGGTCCCTATAGCTGTTTTTGGTTCAGGCGACTCCATTTATCCTCATTTCTGCGAAGCTGTTAACCAGCTGGAGAGTGCATGTCAGGAATCAGGGGCGGTAATTGCATCTACTTCTCTTAAAATTGAACATTATCCTGAGAGTGATGAGGATTTATCAAGATGTGAAACCTTTGCAGTAGAATTTGCACTCTTCCTTAAAGACTCTATCAAATCTCTAAGTTGAACTCACAGTTATGCTCCCGTTTGTGTAAGATTTGATTTCGAGATAGTTATGTCCGTTACGTAAGATGGATAAGGGTTGGTGGGGAAATAACTCGCTTTCCTATGGGGGAACGGTGAGCTTCCTCGCTCGTTTCACTCCCTGCGGGATCTCACCTAGTCCCTTCTCACATGGGAGTCTCGCCATTTCCCCACCAACCCCACTATAATGTTGCGAACGGACCCTTCCAGAAGAGGAAAGTTCTTCTCCTTAATCTGTATGAAATGCTTTTATAACAGGCTATTGTGCATCGTTATACCCTGAAAATAGGTACAGAATCACCTGGTCTAATTCCTTACGATTTAAAGTGGTTTCGAGCTTCTGATTTGGGCAGGTCCGGAGGGGATGATGAAGACTCCTGCGGGATGAACATGATCGATGAGACCCCGGAAGTCAAAGACTGAGTTATCATGAACGAAAAACTAGCTCCTTACACGTAAATTCGTAGGTTAATCGGGTAAGGAATAAGTAAGAAACCCAAACCCTATCAGAGCTACATTACGGAAGGAGCTAGCTTACTATG
>NZ_JBQQCM010000024.1:0-27083 GCF_052246755.1 Halobacillus sp. B29 | reverse complement strand
TACGTTCTTACTTTAGGATATCACGGAAGGGAGAATATTCAAAGGCATTCGCCTTACGGCGACGGCATTCATCTCCCCCTTTCCACCGGTCTTCGACACGGCGCTTGAAGAGGGAGTCTTCTGCCGAAGAATGATAAAATTTAAGATCATGCGATTCATTTTCTGTATTTTAAAAATAGAACCCCTCAAAAAAACGCTTGTGTAATATACACAAGCGTTTTTTACATATATAATTTTTCCCGGTATTCCTTCGGAGAAATCCCCTCAATATCTCGAAACACTCTGGAAAATTGTTTCGAATTACTAAAACCAACTGCTTCACTGACCTCAAAAATTTTATTGTCCCTATTAGTCAATAAATCTTTAGCCTTCTGGATACGAACCTTTTTTATATAATCTACAAAATTCTCCCCTGTATATTCTTTGAATAAATGACTGAAATACGTGTAGTTCAAGGAAATATGGTTGGAGACAACGGCCATATTTAAATCTTTATGGGCATTCTGGTGAATAAAAGCGATTGCTTTCTCCATAACGTTATCACCAGTGTAAACAGTTTTCATATCCTTCAAATATTTATGGAGATGCATGGTTAATTCTTCAACCGCATGAAAATAGTCATAGATGTTGTCAAAATTGGACATGTCTCCAACCTTGTCGTACAGCTTAAGTATCTCAATGGATTCTATCCCAATCTGGTTAAAAACTTGATCAAATAGAATTCTATTAATAGCTTTACTTAGAGCTTCCATGTAGGCTATTGTATAATTCTTTAATGCTTCGATATTGAATAACTCCAGAATAGAAGATCGAATTTCGTTTTGGCGATCTGTCCCCAACATATTAAAAATTCTCTGGAGAACTTGTTCTTCCTTACGAATAGAACTCTCTTTTTTTGCCTTCACTTGTTCATAAGTAAAAATCAATTGATTAGGGAATAAAAATGTATAAGCTAAGGCTTCATTTGCTTGTTTATATGCTTCTTTTAATTTCCCCATGAGGCTTTCCTTCTGACTAATAGCCACACATAAATGACTTGCTGCCTCTGAATCGTCCTTTGCAGCAAGATATATTCCTTCTATATTTTCTGTAAACACAACAAGATTTCCGTTCATGTCAATGAAGCATAAGGAATGATCGTCAACATGGCGGATCTGCTTCCTGATAAGATGAAAAAGCTCATTTTTGACAAGTGTTCTTTTTTTACCTTTGAAGTGGAAAATCCCCGCATAAAAACCGTCTGAATACGGATGTAGTTGAAGATTCTGAACGATTTCTTCTACCCTTTCTTCATTTATTGTTGGATTGAGTAACATATAATTCAATTGATTGGTTAAATACTCATGCTTTTCATTCTGCAAGGCGGTTCTTTCGTCCAGCTTATCTTTTGCACTAGTTATAACGTTAAACAATTCATTACGAACAACTGGCTTAAGCAAGTAATCCATTACTTGAAATTTAATTGCTTGCTTTGTATAAGTAAAATCATCGTATCCACTTAATATAATAATAAGAGGCTTTGATTCCATGTCCTGCAAATGTTCAATGAGTTGAATGCCATCCATACGCGGCATTTTTATATCCGTTATAACGATATCCACTTCATTCGCTTTACATATATCAAGTGCTTCTATACCATCTGATGCGACTTGTATGTCACATTCTGCAAACTTTCTTTCCAGCATCGCTTTAATTCCTAAACGGATCATACGTTCATCGTCTACTACTAATATCTTTATCATGCCGATAGATCTCCACCTCCTTCAAGAAGTAGACAAGGTATGGTAACCATCACCTTGGTATAATGACCTTTTTTACTTTCTATGGTTAATCCATAATCATGTCCAAAGTATAATTGAATCCGCTCCTGTACATTGTATAGACCAATCCCGCTGCCATTCTTCATTCGATTAGATGTCTCCGCCAGGTCTGTTCCTTCTTGTAATGAACTTTTCAACTTTTGTAGCATGAAGGTATCCATGCCTACCCCATTATCTTCGATTACTACCGTTACATCATTATCATTAGAGAATACTTTTATCGATATGATTCCTTTCTTCTCGTGTAAGACATGTTGCAATCCATGTTTCACAGCATTCTCAACGATAGGTTGAAACGACATCTTCAGAACTTTTTGATTTTCCAAATGAGAAGGAATATCTACATGTAATTCTAAACGCTGATCTAACCGAATGTTCATAATCTCAATGTAGTTCCTTATATGACTTACCTCTTCCTGTAGAGAGACAAAGTCTTTTTTCCACCTTAGATTGTAACGCATCATTTCCCCTAAAGAGGTTAACGCGTCTGATATATCATATTTCCCATCAATCTCAGCCATCATTTTGATATTCTCTAAGGTGTTATATAGAAAATGAGCATCAATTTGTGTTTTCAGTGCATTGAGCTCCGCTTCCTTAGTGGCTGCTTCTTTATTGACAGAATCCGCTATCAATTTATTAATTTTACTCAACATATTCCGAAAATGACTGGATAGTCTGCCAATTTCATCGTTTCCCTGGATATCTACATCAACGGTGAAATCCCCATGTTCCACCCGCTTCATCGATTCGATTAGGAGGTGCAGCTTTCTAAGTATAAAAGAGATGATAACGTAGGTAATAAAGGAAAGAAGAACAATTAACGAGAAGGCTCCAAGAAAAATAAACATTCTGAGTCTATTTTTCTCCATAAATATGGATTCCAAAGGAACTAAATTTACCAAGTTAACCCCTATATCCTCTACGGAAGAGGATACGACCAGGAACGGTTTCTCCCTGTCTAAGAACAACATCGTTTGATTAGGCTGACCTGAATCTTTTTGAAGAAAGTAATTTTTCATCCTTTCTGGAGTCATGTCTAGTTCTTTTAACAACGGGTTGCTATGATCGAAATGAATGGTTTTTGTCTGATCAATCACTAACATTTGAGATTCGCTCTCTTCCACATCGCCAAACATTTTAGGAAAGAAGTTCTCGAGGAGCATATTGATCTCAATAATACCTAGGTGCTCCTCCTTTGGATACTCAATCTCTCGGTATAAGGAAATCTTCTTAGCTCCTACATTACTTGCATATAGATTCTCTCTAAACGGGCCTTGTTGATGGAACCTCCACATTTCTGTACCGTTTAAAGTTAAGACATCTTGATACCAGCTGGCATTCTTAATCCTCCGCTCATCATATACCAAAGGCCACATTTCATTTGTATTGGTATTAGCAGAGAAAAAATGTATATCCTCGATTGTTGGATTATTATATTTTAACTGTAAAATATCCGATAGCGTATTCATTTTAAAATCGATCAGTTCTTTTACTTCATAGTCCTCTTGACTAATAAATTCAGTGAACTCCTGATTTGCGATAACAATTTGTGCTGTCCGGCGAATACTTTCCATATTTTTTTCAATATTTGCTTTCTCTAATTCCAATACATATTCACTGTCTCTAATAGCATCGTTAATAGATGTTTCGAATCGGTTTTTTGATATATTCCATGTAAATATAAGCACTGGAACTAATATAATGACCACATATAGAAAAACCAACTTTTTTTGGAGGGACATTTCACTAATATATAACTTTGTTTTGTTAAAGTTTCTTGTCCACCTTGGCGACATGGCATCCCACCTCCTCGTTGTTTTCCATACATGGACACTTCCTTCGTACTATATATCTAATCGTTAAGCTTCCTTTTATTCTCTTCGTAACTGTTTTGTCTGTATTCTCTAACTATAGTAAAATTATAGTTTTCCCGCTTTTGTAAAAAAGAATGGAACAAACGATCAAACTCTTCTTCTGATTCAGCTAACAATAGCATCGGCAGCGTTCTTCCCCACTCCTCAGCAATCTTGTTGGCAGCAATTCCTTCTTTAGTGGTGCCAGTTGGATCGATCCCCTCAAATTCACTGAGATTAACCGTCTTCCCTTTCGTCCAATCCGCTAACTGTTTTAA
Organism: Halobacillus sp. B29; assembly: GCF_052246755.1. Taxonomy (NCBI): domain Bacteria; kingdom Bacillati; phylum Bacillota; class Bacilli; order Caryophanales; family Bacillaceae; genus Halobacillus; species Halobacillus sp. B29. Next base: position 23,129 of record NZ_JBQQCM010000024.1, on the reverse strand, counting down.
TGGAGGAGCAGGTAATGGTGCCCATTCCAATGTTTTGTTTGTATCCACTAACATCCAATACGTACTAGCAGCTCCGTATTTTTGGTCAAACGTCATCCTATCTGATTTTAGTAGACTAAGCACTTCTGGTAGAAACTGTTCTTTTCCATCTCTCGTTTCCCAGGTTATGCCTCTCTTCCCTAAGAATGTATCCTTCTGACCTTCCTCGCTTACGAGATAGCTTAAGAAACGAATGGCTCTCTCCGGGTCCTTTACGTCCTTTGAAATAAGTGTAATTGTCCAGCCAGATATTCCGTCCGCAGGTAATGTAGGAGCCTCTAGATTCAAATTAGCTGGTCCATCCACTGCGATGTAAACAGAGTCAGGATCCTTTGCATAAAGGGCCTGTTGCTGCGCTGCCATATCACTACGTTGATAAAGCATAGCAAAATATCTACCCTCGGCAATTTTTTCTTCCATTTGAGCCCGCTTATCTATAAATATATCTTTTGCAAGAAGTCCCATCTCATTTGCCTCTCGGAATGTCTTCAACCACTTGATATATTCCGGATCCGTAATCCGGTCATACACTTTCCCATCTTCCTTCATAGGAATAGCTAAGAAGTTTTGAAGGTAATCTTCCAATGAATCATTACCAACAGGTGTAAACTCGTGGAGCCCAAGTGGAATAAGTGGCTTCCCATTTACTTCTGGAAATTGTTCTTTTGCTTCCTTTAGTGCATTCAGGAAACCTTCAGGTGTTCTCATATCAGGCCTGCCTAACGCCTCGTACATATCCTTTCTTACTAAAAACGTTTGATTAGAAGGCTTTAAATCTTTGTATCTTTCAAAATCCTCTGGTGAAGATGAAGCATTCGGGTATCCGTACACGTGCCCGTCTTCTTGTCTATACCATTCCAGCTTCGAATCATCCGTCACTTTATAAAAGTATGGATCGTATTCTTCTGCAAGCTCATCTAATGGCAGCACAAGCTCTTGATCTATCATTTTTTTCGCTCCATCCTCCCACCAGCCGATCGTGATAAAGTCAGGAAGAGAACCAGAAGCGATCATCGTATTCATCTTTTCATTTTCATTACCAGTGGGAGTGATAAAATTAACCCTCACACCTGTTTTATCGGTGATATAATCAGAAACCACATTGTTGCCCCAGTCTGTCTCAAACCAGGAAAAGTTTACATACCAATCAAACGTGATAGGAGATGTGTCGATCTTCCAACCTGGTTCACCTTCATGTAACGCTTGGACGTGAGAATCTTCCTTCACACTCGTAATGGCAGCGGTTTCATTTTTGGTATTTTTGTCACATCCCTGCAGGAAAGTAACCAATAACAATAGCAATATAAGACATTTTATTATTGATTTTAGCTGCATATTTATCCCTCACTTCTATACCAAGTATACTGGAATATTCTGTCGTATAGAAAGGGAAATTTTGAATAAAAAAAGATATTATCCTATATATTGTGGCTTAGCAGCCTCATGTTCCCTCTTTACATAAGGCTTATAAAAATAGACTTTTTTTATATTCTTGTTTGAGAGACCTAAAAAAACATTCCCCCTTGCACTACCTACTTAATAACTCAGTTGAGTGAATATGATTAAGGAAAAGATGTAGTAATTCATTGTTTCGTCAACGGATCTCGATAAATTCTCCATAGATTCTTGATATTTTAAATTTATATTAAATTTATTACCAAAAAGGAGCTGAGGAAAATGAAAAAGTTTATTATTGGAGCATTATCAATCGGATTGGTCGCTGCTGGAGGCGTGACAGTCGTCAGCGCTCAAAGCGGACAGATGGAGATGCCGCATGAAAAAAGCGGTGAAATGATGGAAATGGAAGACATGCATCAACATATGCTGGACTCAAGTGCTGTCATCAATTTTGGACAGGCGAAAAATCTGATGAAAGAGATGCATCCGGAAATGACAACCCAGGAAATTAAAATGATGTACACGAAAATGCATGGCACAAATGGAGCGGCACCTAGTGCAAACTTCAAAGAAATGCATATGGGGGAAAAATAACATTTCAAAAAAGCTGGTCTATCATCCATTAGTTGGATGGTTGGCCAGCTTTTATATTATTGTCCATTCAATTTTGAAGACTATCAAACCTATAATACCAAGGGAATGGGCGATATCAAACCATGCCGCCCGTAAAGCAGATTCACTTTCTTTAATTGCTTTTGAAATAGGAATGTTTGGTTGGATGCTATCGACCACTGCGTATTATTTATCGAACCACCTAAACCTAATGAAATTATTTATTAGTTCATGATGTAAATTGCTATGATCCTTGGTTTCCTTACTAGCTATCCCACCAAATGGGCGCTTGTACGAAAAAGGAATCAAGGAAGAGATGTAATCTAATTTATTATTAAACGGGTGATTTCATATGGACAAAAAACAATCAGAAAAAATTAAACAACGATATGACCGAATCTCGCAGTTTGTTTGACCTTATGGACCACATGATTCGTGATGAATGGAGAGAGCCTTCTTAAAAAAGCTTATGGGAAAACACTGGAAGTGGGTGTGGAAAGAGGGAGGCCATATTTACGTGTGAAAATGAACTTGTAATTCTATATGGATTATACAAATAGTAAATGGTGGTTTTCTAAAATAAATATTTCACTAAAATCCACCCTAGTGAAATAAAAACACCGAATGACATAAGCAGTATGATTATTACGATCCCGATTTCCTTTTTACAATACCATAAATATTCATAATAATTTATTTCGCCTTTTGCAAAGCGTAAACCATCCAAATTTGATTTTATTGAGTAAAGTTTTCCATTATCGATTATTCTGGACAAGTATAGACGTTCCGTCAGCCAAAATTAACTTTATCGGTTTATAAATTGAATTTTCCTTGATTTCTATAAAGAAGCCTTTAGCCTCTTGTTCAATTGCATCGCTGTCCAAACACATCATAATCACCCCTGAATTATTTTACTTCAGTTTGAGAAATACGTGAATCTTATCTGAATTCACTACTAATATAAATATTTCTTTTATTAGGACACATAACAGAGGGAGTTAATACACTTATCAATGTGATTTATTGGTACACTATTTGATGTGTCTAATTTTGATATTTTAGAGGTATGGAATTTACGTATTTTGTCCAACTCCTTTATAGATATCGTTCTCTAGTTTAAACATAACCTTACGAAAAAAGAGTGTAATCTTACTACTTACTTTTACATATTATAACATCTATTCTAGTTAACTAATGGATCTCTTGTTACCAAATACATTAAATCTTATATGATATAACTCTCTAAACAACCCTATAAATACTATTTGGTTTCCGAGTAATTGTTCTTAAAATACTGTTCTAGGCCTTACATCTTTTAACCATTTAAAAATCATAATAATAAGAAAAGCCTTGCAAAGTTCCACGGAACTAATGAGAGGCTTTTAGGATTTAGACTAAATTTAAATTAATCCAGTCACTATTCACTTAAAGGGTTTCTAATCCTTGCGTAGCAAAGGGGTTGAGGACAGCTTACTTCATGCCGCCCATTCACTCAGCTATTTAATAGGACAATAATAAGACCTACAAAACCTAGCGCAAGTGAGGCTCACCAATTACCTCAATTGCGCTTTTGTTTGCCTCATCTTTTTTATAATCTGGTTAAGCACTTCCGAGAACACGAGCCCAAATGCAATGGCACCGGATATCATAAAAGCTTTCGCTGCAATAGAGATAGCGGCGCTGTAGTCATTTTGTACAAAGTTCCGCATCGCGTCATAAGCGAGACTTCCTGGTACGAGAGGAATAATCCCTGGTACGCTAAATATAATCATAGGCGTTTTGAATCTCCTTGCCAGCGCCTGGCTGACCAGGGCAATAACAAAGGAGGCGATGAGTGTAGCCGGGACACTATCGACTTCTTTCCATACTAAGAATGCGTAAATCATCCAACCAACCATGCCGACGAGACCACATTTGACGAGCGTATTTCTTGGCGCCTGATAGATGATTCCAAAGGCAGCTGATGCAAAAAAGCTTGCTATGGCATATTCAATCCACATAGTCATTCCTCACGATCTCTAAAATAGTGCAAACATAACAGCAATACCTGCCCCAATTGCAAAAGCCGTTAAAAAAGCCTCCGCCCCCTTGGCGAGTCCTGAGATAAGATGACCTGCCATCAAATCCCTTACAGCGTTGGTGATGAGCAGGCCAGGGACCAAGGGCATGATAGAACCAACAACTACCTTATCAACTTCCTTCCCAATACCTAATGAAAAAAGGGAAAAGGCTGTAAAACCAATCAACAACGAAGCAACGAATTCAGCAACAAATTTAATTTCAAATAATCGAATAAAGTTCATTAATGCAATAAATCCCAGCCCTCCTGCTATGCAGGCTGGCAGGAAATCGTACCAACTTCCCTGAAACATGAGAGTAAAGAAACCACTCGCTAACGTGGCAGCGATGATCTGCATGAGTATAGTATAATCTGTAGGACTGGTTTCAATTTTTCTAAGCTCTTTATACGCTACGTGAGTAGACATGTCTCCATTTGTAATTTTTCTAGAGACGTTATTCGCGAGCTTTACTTTTTCTAGATTTGTCTCTCGTGCTGAAACTCTTACTAGTTTTGCAGGGGCCCCAGGGCTAATCGTAAACATAATCCCAGTAGGTGTTACATAACTTTGTGCTTCATCCCGTCCAAAAGATTGGGCAATCCGCGTCATCGTATCTTCCACACGATAGGTTTCCGCTCCATTTTGTTGCATGATCTTCCCCATTAATAAACATAACTCAATTAAGTCCTCTGTACGCTCCACTCGGTCACCTCAATTCGTATTACAGTATGTTTAGTGTATCTATTCATATACTAAAAGCCTAATACCCTTTTAAAATTTCCACAATCTCGAAACTTCTCCACTTTCTTTTGCACGACTGACCGGATCTTAGCTTCATATTTGTTCTTAAAGGATTCCCAATGTTGATGTTCATCAAAGAAAATTCATCGTAAATTATTCGTCTCCATACAAGTACAATACCACATCCTCAAGGGATGTAGCATTGTCAAAAGTTATACATTCTTTACTTTGAACAAAAACTAATAAAAGAACTATCAGGAAAAGAGGTGTGCATTAGTCCCTTCCCACACCTAGGTTTCTTGAATGTATTAACCATTCTACGAAAAGGATTTGTTACTTAGATAGTTTTATAAATCCCCACGAAATATTAGCTCTCATATGGGGTGCCCTGATTCGTTGTAATTTTGTATTTATCGCTCCAACATTATTACCATAGTTTTGTCACTCTCTTAGCAATGTTTTTACAAGGCTAGAATTTACGGTCTTCTAAAAAACCTGAAATGCAAATTTTAAAAGCAAAAAAGGACTATCTCCTTTATTTAGGAAGTAGTCCTTTAATTACTAACTATTTATACATTACTTGAAGAGTTTCCAGAGACTTTTTTGTGTGTTTCAAACTTTTTATAGAAAAATCTAGTCAAAACTTATTTGTAATGCGGAAAAAACCCTATTACATAAGTGGTTTGAGCGTTATTACATCCTAATTTTTCGTAAAATGATTTTGAAACATAAATATCCTTTACACTTAAACTTATTGAAATTGCCCCTAGTTCCATTTTTCATCCTCCTACAAAATTATTTTAAAAGTTATTATTAAATAACTTTTAAAATAATTTTCTTATAACTTTATCTCGAGCTGCAAATCCCTTGGTTCTCTTCTATAAATTTCCTGGTTAATTTCTTCAGCAAGAATACACCCTCTTTTCATATAGAAATTTTGAGTTTCTATGGAGGGATGAGCACCAATGTAAAGCTTCTCGGCCCCCATTTCCTTAGCGACTTCCCTGACCTTTGCAAAAAGCTCCTTTCCGATCCCTTTCCCGCGGTGTTTTTGATTGATGTGGAAATAAGATAACTCACGATAAACAGCTGTTTCTCCAAACTCTACTGATTCAATTACTGCGAAACCTATAATTTCGTTATTATCCTCGACCAATAGAACTGAACCACCGTTTGCAATCACTTGAGAAAAATGTCTCACAATATCTCTTTTGTGGTTGATAGACCAGTTATCTTCAAAACGATCACATTTTTCATAAAACCCTCCATTGCACTCCACTAATACACTGTCGGTTTTTTGATACCTTTCAAAAGAATCAAGCATTGCGGGATTTATATCTTGAACCTTCAGTTGGTAGGTCTTCACACTCATTCCCCCTAAAACATTACAAAAAGTAAAGATACCCTCAGTTTTAAAGTATATCCCTGTTACATTCATTCCTTAACAATCTCTGCAATACGATCAACTCGGTTTGTCCATAATATACCGTCATAATTTTTGGGAACGCGCTTAAAGTCCTTCTTATTATCAAAACCTTCAGACCAACCCCCATCACCTGCAACAAGGACTACCTTAGTATTTACCGACTCCATTCTGTTCAAGAATTTAGCTGGATACCCCCATAACCATGGAGCATATTTTTCCGGGATGTGAAGTTGAGTATTTTTACAAGTAGATGGGATATAACCTGTCCAACCTATAGACTCATAAGAAATCAAACAACTTTTCAATGTTTCCATAGACATAACCCGCAAACTAGGCAGTTCTTCTTTCAACACATGGATAGGAGCATTGCCTCCATAAACAGAGAGTTGATCTAATCGTTTTTTTGGATACGTTGAAAGATAATTAGCTAGTTGCTCACCTTCTTCCTGGTCATTACTCTTGATATTGATAAGGAAGGTTTTGTCTGGAAAATGAGTTAGCACCTCATCCAGTGAGGGCATCATCCCTACTCCCTTTCCTCGAAATGGATAAGTTTTACCACCATCAGCCGTGTATCCATACCCCACATCTAACTTTTTTAGTTCTTCTAAGGTATGGTTTCTTGTTACACCGTGGCCGTTGGTTCTACAATCCAATGTCCAATCATGGAAAATGGCAAACTTACCATCTGTTGTAGGGTGGATATCAAACTCTACAATGTCTGCCCCCTCTCTGAAAGCTGCCTCCATGGAAGGTATAGTGTTTCCGATGTATGGATGATCTGGTTCGTATATTCTTTCAGCCGTACATGTGTCATTTTCAATGTTATCCATTGGATAAGTCTGTGCCATACCTACATGAGCTAAAAGAACAGGATCTCCTGTACGTTCTTTTGTGAGGTAAGAACTGTTGTTTAAAAATATAAACAAAGTTAAAATTCCTATAATTACAGCTACTACCTTTACTACTTTTTTCACTTCTCAATCCCCCAATTCCATATAATGAAATTTTTAATAAGAGTTACATACCCAACTTCAATTAACCCCCTACTTTTATACATCCTTTCTTACAAAAAATAAGCCTGATACAACGATAAAGAGAATCATGTGAATAAGGATATTGAGAATTGAAAAGGGAATAGTCATTCCTGAGAATAATTGACCACCAAAGAAGTACTGGGATAGATTCGTGTTGGCAAATAATAAATATTTAAATGGAACGACTTTGAATTCACTCATACCTACTAAAAATAGTTTAATAGCCAAGAGAAAAAACACTGAAAAAGAGACAGAAAATAGTGTGCTTCTAGTTATTATGGAGAGCATCATAGTAAAGGTCGCATAGACTATCACTCCGATTGAACCAAAGAGATATTTTAATAAGATCTTTAATGGGACTCCATCACTAATATCCAGTAGAGTTGAATAAAAAAATAAAAGTCCAAAACAAATCGATAGTAAAAAATGAAAACTTATCACATAACCCACCGATAATAGAACAGTTGCATATTTAGCCTTAAATATTAATTCGGCTAAAAGGTCTTGTTAATAGAGGTTTGACTGTTCCTTGAGAGAATTCACCCGAAACGATATCACCAGCAATATTGTAAAGTTATTATAACGGACTCCATTGGAAAAAATAAATCCTCTCCGTCTTTACTTCGACCAATCTCTTTCAGTGGGCTCAGCTTCTTTATCTTCGTAATACATAAGCTGTATTCGGTTCGTAACTAATTTGCTTTGAATGATCCACTATTTGTCTTACCTGACTCACTTGAATAAGGGACGCCGATCATTTGAAAGACATCTGGCTTTCTGAAGCCTAGGTGGTACGTATTAGCTCCTCCCATAGAAGAGCCCATCAAAGGTGTGAACTCTGCTTCCGTTTTGTACGAAACGAGCGGTCAAGGTATTCCGAATAGAGATGCAGAGCGGTCGAATGAACACAATTTCTATTTTCATGGAGACGATGAAGTACCCCCACCCTTTTCTAAACCTTTACAACCTATTACATATCACTGCTTATATAATTTTCCCCATTTTGAATAAACTGATTTTACTCTAATTGAAAAAGAAAAAAGCCTCTCAAAAGTTCTGAGAACTAATGAGAGGCTAACTATAATATAGAATTTAAGCCTTTTGAATGACAGAAGGTATGTCAATTCAGGATTTCCTTAGGCTATAAACCCTTTCACAAAAGGGTTTTGGGCGAGATTACATCATGCCGCCCATTCCGCCCATGCCACCCATGTCAGGCATGCCGCCACCAGCGTTGTCATCTTCGCCTGGCTTATCAGCAACTACGGCTTCAGTAGTCAAGAACATAGCGGCTACGGAAGCTGCGTTTTGAAGTGCAGAACGCGTTACTTTCGTAGGGTCTACGATACCTTTTTCAACCATGTTAACCCACTGGCCGGTAGCTGCATCGAATCCTACGCCGACTTCTTCGCCTTTCAGACGCTCCACGATGATGGATCCTTCAAGACCTGCGTTGTGTACGATTTGACGTACAGGCTCTTCAAGGGCACGAAGTACAATGCTTGCGCCAGTTGCTTCATCGTCAACTAAGCCAAGACCTTCAACAGAGTTGATGATATTTACTAGAGCTGTACCACCACCAGCAACGATTCCTTCTTCTACAGCTGCTCGCGTAGAGTTCAGGGCGTCTTCGATGCGAAGTTTACGCTCTTTCAATTCTGTTTCAGTAGCTGCGCCAACTTTAATAACAGCTACGCCGCCTGCTAGTTTCGCAAGACGCTCTTGTAGTTTTTCTTTATCGAATTCAGAAGTAGATTCTTCTGACTGGGCACGGACTTGAGCTACGCGGGAAGCGATTTGCTGTGGATCTCCGTTCCCTTCAACGATGGTTGTATTTTCTTTCGTGATGACCGCTTTAGACGCACGTCCAAGCTGATCAATGGTTGTATTCTTCAGTTCAAGACCAAGGTCTTCTGTGATCACTTGACCACCTGTCAGAGTTGCGATGTCTTCAAGCATAGCTTTACGACGATCACCGAATCCAGGTGCTTTAACGGATACAGCGTTGAATGTACCGCGCAGTTTGTTCACAACAAGTGTAGCAAGTGCTTCGCCTTCTACGTCTTCAGAGATCAGTAGCAACGGCTTGGACTGCTGTACCACTTGCTCAAGTACAGGAAGGACTTCCTGGATGTTGTTAATTTTCTTATCAGTAATTAAAATGTAAGGATCTTCAAGAACCGCTTCCATTTTATCCTGGTCTGTAACCATGTATGGAGAAGCATAGCCGCGGTCGAACTGCATACCTTCAACCACTTCTAGTTCTGTATTGAACCCTTTTGATTCTTCAATTGTAATAACGCCATCGTTTCCTACGCGCTCCATCGCTTCAGCAATCAGCTGGCCTACTTCGTTATCGGAAGCAGAGATGGAAGCTACCTGAGAAATGGACTCGCGGCCTTCGATTGGCTTAGAGATTTTGCGAAGTTCTTGAGTAGCGACTTCGGTTGCTTTTTCAATTCCGCGGCGAATGCCTACTGGGTTCGCACCGGATGTTACGTTTTTCAGACCTTCACGGATCATCGCTTGCGCTAGTACGGTTGCAGTTGTTGTACCGTCACCGGCAACATCGTTTGTTTTGGAAGCTACTTCGGACACAAGCTGAGCGCCCATGTTTTCGAAGTGATCCTGAAGTTCGATTTCTTTAGCAATGGTTACACCATCGTTTGTAATGAGTGGAGAACCGAATTTCTTATCTAGAACGACGTTACGTCCTTTTGGTCCCAGTGTTACTTTTACAGCATCAGCTAATGTATCTACTCCGCGAAGCATCGCACGGCGTGCGTCTTCACTAAACTTAATTTCTTTAGCCATTAAAAATGCCCTCCTTATTAAAATCGTACCGATTCTTCATCTATAAGTATGAGATGGTTGTACTTATTGAATAACAGCTAGTACATCTGATTCGCGCAGAATCAAGTATTCATTGCCTTCATACTTCACTTCTGTACCGGCAAACTTCGAGTAAATTACACGGTCGCCTTGTGCGACTTCAAGAGCAATTTTCTCTCCGTTATCCGTGATGCGGCCTGTACCGACAGCAATGACTTTACCTTCTTGCGGCTTTTCCTTCGCAGAATCTGGAAGTACGATACCGCTCGCAGTAGTCTGTTCTTCTTCGATTAGTTCAATAACAATACGATCACCAAGTGGCTTTAACAATTAGGACACCCTCCTTGATAAGGTTGAATTCAATTTTTGTCGTTTATTAGCACTCGTGATACATGAGTGCTAACACAATTCTTATCATAATCAATTCACTTTCATTTTTCAAGTAGAAAACCTAGAAAATTTTCACATCTTTTTTCGACAAATTATGTACGATAACCCTTTATCCTTAGGGATGGTTTTGAAACTATGATAAAATACATAAAGTATGAATTGTGAGATATTTTTGAGGCGTAAGCTGTGTTGAATATCGCATGCATGAACTTTCATCATATATATAGATAAAAGGAGTCGTTCACCTATGCCAAATCGCTATTGGTATATTATTTTAACTTACGTCGCTGCTCAGCTCTCTGCCTTAATTGGCGTACCGATCGTCAAACTGTTTGGCGTCAGCAATTATGACGCGATTGCGATCTGGTCCGTGCTCAGCTTTTTAGCTGCAACGATCATTATCATCGTTCTGCTTAAACCGGATATTAAAGAAACTGCGATGCGGGAAGATAAGGCAGGACCGGGTGGTATCGTCCTGTGGTCCATCCTCGGGGTCTTCTTAGCCTTACTGGCCCAGGGTACAGCCGCTATTATTGAAAGAGAATTATTCGGGATTGCGCCTGGCTCAGAAAATACGATGGGGCTCATGGAGATTGCCCGTGAATCTCCATTGTTCATTCTGCTGCCGGTATTATTCGCTCCGATTACTGAAGAAATCATTTTCCGGAAGGTGATTTTCGGTACGATCTATAAGCGGACGAATTTCCTGCTTGCAGTCTTAGTCTCTGCGCTGGTATTCGGTGCCTTCCACTTTGATTTTAAGCACATGCTTGTTTACTTCTCCATGGGGGTCGTATTCGCCTTCCTATATGTGAAAACAAAACGAATTATTACCCCGATCATTGCTCATATGGCCATGAACTCGTTTGTTGTCATTACACAATACTTTGTGGATGAGGAAGATATCCGGCGAATGCAGGAACAATTGGAAACCATCTTTATTGGAGGATTTTTATAATATGAGGACTTCACCACTGCTTATGGCTGTCCTCTACTTCGGTGTGGGAATCGCATTTATGTTTCTCGCGTCCCAGGCCGCAGTGGAAACGATTTGGAATGCTACCACGATTGTCTTATCGGGTGTCGCCACAGTAAATATTATTGTAGCAATCCGTTTGTATAATCTTCATTTCCGTATGAACCAGTCGAATAAAAAATGACGAAATCTAAGGAGGGAATGGCGATGGAACCTTTACTCACCGGCGAACGCGTCAGGCTGACGCTTCTCGACGACCATGATATTGATCACATGACCAAATGGTACAATAAAACCGATTACGCAAGGCATCTGGATGCCCTTCCCGCAAAGCCGAAACGAGCGGAAGACTTGCGAAAGTGGCGGGATGAAGCTCACGAGCACGACAGCCATTTCCTCTTTGCGATTAAGGAAGCTGACCAGTTTATCGGGTTTGTGGAGCTTGATGGTATTCTCTGGACTCAGCAGAATGCCTGGCTCACGATTGGAATCGGTGACCCGGATATGTACGGTAAGGGCTATGGATCAGAGGCCATGGAGCTTTTAATCCAGTTTGCCTTCCACGAGCTTAATTTACACAGACTGCAGCTTACCGTTTTTGAATACAATACCGCGGCCCGCCGCTTATATGAAAAGCTCGGCTTCGTACACGAGGGTTCGCACCGGGAGTTTATTCTTCGGGATGGTCAGGCCTATGATATGCTTCTGTACGGGCTCTTACGAAAAGATTGGAATCAAAAAACGCAGGGATAAGACATCATCGTCTTCCCTGCGTTTTTTTATTAGGCTTCTTTTTCCTGCTGATCTGTATTTTTATCGTCCTGCACCCCTTTTAAGATAAAGGAAAATGGCAGGGCAATCAGCAGCACGATCGCAGATACGAGAAAAGCTTCATTCAGTGTCTGCAAGGTGGCCGCCTGCATATCGGTACCAGGTGCTGCCGATACCTGCGCGCGCCTCACTTCGTAATAAATAGAAAAGAAGACAATCCCTAAGGATGAGGAGATCTGACGGATAATATTGTTCATCGCGGAACCCTGTGCTACAAGCGGTTCCGGAATTGAGTTCATACCGGAAGTCGTCGCTGGCATATTGCTCATTCCCATCCCCATGCCTCGGACTGTGTTCAACGCAAGAATCAGCCAGTAAGGCGTACCTAGCTGCAGAAAACTTAATCCAAGCGTCGCAAGTGCCATAATCGTAAGACCCGGCGGCACGACGTACTTGGGTCCTTTTTTATCGAGCAGCCTTCCGCCAAGAGACATAAATACACCGCTCGCAGCCGCTGCCGGCAGGAAGAGTAGTCCGGTCATGACTGCACTCATTCCATAAACGTTTTGAATGAGTAAGGGCAGCAGGAATATTCCTGAAAACAACCCAATGGAAGCTGCGCTTGTCACGATGATGGACACCGAATACGTAGGTACTTTAAAAACAGATAAGTTCAGTAATGGATCGTCCTGTCGGTTTTCATAGAACACAAATAAAACGACGGCGATCAGTCCCCCGACGATTAAAGCGATGTTTAAAGGGTCGAATAAGTTCTCTACAGTTCTTCCACGCCCTAAGGCAAACAAAATCGAACCGATACCTGAAGTGATAACCAGGAACCCGATTAAATCGAACTTCTTCTCGGGATGCGTCTCTGTCCGTTCCAGAAATTTAGAAGATAGGATTAATCCTGTTAACCCGAACGGGATATTAAAGGCGAACAGCCAGGGCCATTCTAGGTATTGGATTAAGAAGCCGCCGATCGTCGGGCCGATGGCTGGGGCGACCATTGCAGCGATCCCATATACTCCGACCGCAAGGCCGCGTTCATGTTTCGGGAAAGAATTAAAGATTAACGCCATCGCAATGGGAAGCATTAAACCGCCGGCCATTCCCTGTATAGCCCGGGAGATGATGACCATGGCTAACGTTTCTGAGAAAAAACCGGACAAAGAACCTGCGATAAAGATGACAAGTCCTGTGACGTACACTTTTTTCTTGCCAAAGCGGTCTCCAAAATAACCCGTCAGCGGCATCGTCATTCCCATAGAGACCATGAAAATAGTTAAGATCCAGCCCACAGCCACCGCATTGGAATCGAAGATCTCAATAAACTTCGGCAGGATTGGATTTAACATACTATTATTTAGGATAACGGTGAATGTACCGAAAAGAACCGATACAACCACAAGCCATTTTTTAGGTAGTTTACTCATCAGATGCCTCCTCTCTTGATTACTTCGGAACTCGAATTATTTTTCAACTATACCACTGATGATCGTGTTTCTCCACGTGTATGCTTATCTCTTTTCACGAGTGTTTCAAAGATCCTTTTAGATTATTCCACATCAGTGATTAAAAAAACATTTTCAACCGATTGGAAGCGTTTTAAAGAGACAGGGAGAGTTTTTGCTATAAAAAAGGGGGGTATGCAGTAGAAGAATGATTAAAGGAGGTTCTCAAACAATGGGACGACTAAACAAGAAAACAGCTGTCGTTACAGGCGCTGCTACAGGAATTGGCCAGGCTACGGTTAAGCTTTTTGCAGAAGAAGGTGCAACTGTTGTCTGTGCAGATGTGAACAAAGAAGATGTTCAAAATACAGTTAACGAAGTAAAAGACAACGGCGGAAAAGCCGAGTTTGTATATGTAGATGTATCGAATGAAGAAAGCGTAACAAGCTTAGCCCAACACGTGAAAGACACGTACGGATCCATAGATGTCTTATTCAATAATGCCGGAATCGACGAAGAAGGTGGAAAAGTCCACGAGTATCCCGTGGAACTGTTCGACCAAATTATCGCAGTCGATCTGCGCGGTACCTTCTTAACAAGTAAATACTTACTCCCTCTTATGCTGGAAAAAGGAAGCGGATCGATCATTAATACGTCTTCGATGTCGGGAAGGGCGGCTGATCTGGACCGCTCCGGATATAACGCAGCTAAAGGCGGCATTACGAACTTTACAAAGGCGATGGCGATCGATTATGCACGGGAAGGCATTCGTGTGAATTCCATTGCGCCAGGAACAATTGAAACGCCACTGATCGATGAACTGGCCGGTTCGAAACAGCAGGAGCAGGGCCGTGAATTCCGCGAAGCCAACAAGTGGGTCACTCCGATGGGGCGCTTAGGCGATCCTAAAGAAGTCGCAAATGTTGCGCTGTTCTTGGCCTCAGACGAAAGTTCGTATATTACAGGGGAGGACATTACGGTAGATGGCGGTATAATGGCTTATACGTGGCCGGGTAAGATGCTAATTGATAATCAATGGAAAAAAACTACTGATTAAGTAGATGAGGCTCAGAGTGAAGAACTCTGAGCCTTTCTTTTTAGTCAGCTTTCCCTTTATCCTTAGCCCCATAAAAAAACAGCCCAATCATCATTGGACTGTTCTTCTCCATTATTCTTCTTCCTCATCCAGAGGATAGTGTTTTAGAAAATAAACGAGTGCCTGCAGTTCGATAGCAAGGTCAATATGGTGGACACGAACATGGGACGGGACGGTGATCCGCGCCGGTGTGAAGTTCAGAATCGCGCTGACACCTGCATCTACGAGCCGGTCCGCTATGCCCTGCGCCTCGGACGCCGGAACAGTAAGAATGGCTACAGCCAGGTCCCCCATTTTCTCTTCCATATCATCAATATGCTCCACGCGGACACCGCCGACTTCACTTCCAACTCGTTCGCGGCTGGCATCAAAGGCAATCTCTATTTTCGTATTATTATTTTTTGTGAAATTATAATTTAAGAATGCGGTACCTAAATTACCTACTCCAATTAGCGCAACTTTTGTCGTTTCATCCTGATCGAGCGTCTTTCGGAAAAATGATAATAAGTACTCTACATTGTAGCCATATCCTTTTTTCCCAAGGGCTCCAAAATAAGAAAAGTCGCGACGGATCGTAGCGGAATCCACTTTCACCGCTTCACTCAGCTCTTTCGATGAGACACGCATTTTTCCCTGGCCGTGCAAATTATTTAAAAAGCGGTAATACAACGGCAATCGTTTTGCTGTAGCTTGTGGGATCTTAGTATGTTCTTCTAAATCCATGACTCTGCCTCCTTTACCGGCTCTCTCGCTGATAATCGCCGGTTTTGCCGCCTGTTTTCTCCATGAGATAGGTCGGCCCGATAACCATTCCTTTATCAAGAGATTTACACATATCATAAATAGTCAAAGCTGTAGAGGAAGCAGCAGTTAACGCTTCCATTTCTACCCCTGTACTTCCCTTTGTTTTCACAGCCGCTTGAATCTGTAATGTATAAGAATGGCCTGTTTCCCAGTCGAATGATATGTCGACCCCGCTTAATGACAATGGGTGACACATGGGAATCCAATCTGATGTTTTCTTCGCTGCCATAATCCCTGCTACTTGCGCCACCGCGAGCACATCGCCTTTGGATATTTCCTGATTAATAATTTTATGATAAATTTCTTCGTTGACTTGTACACAGCTGAAGGCCACCGCAGTCCGAATGGTTTCTCCCTTACTGGAGATATCCACCATACGGGCGTGCCCCTGTTCATTAAAATGTGTAAACTCTGACATGGTCTTACCCCTTTACGAGTAAATTCACAAACTTACTGTTAGTTACATTACTCTTATTCTAACAAAAAATCAACGGCTAGACGTTAAAGATTTCACAAACTCAGGGGCATTATCTTGCTAGAAGAATCCCCGATACGATACACTTATCTCATTGAGGTGAAACGACATGATTCTCATGCAATTAAATCAATTAACCAAACGATTCGGAGCGGAATTGATTTTATCAAATATTAAATTGGAAGTACAAATGAATGATCGCATCGCAATTGTCGGTCGAAATGGTACAGGAAAATCGACATTGCTGAAGATGATGGCCGGTGAAATGAGCTATGATTCCGGTGATATTTTTAAACCGAAGGAAACGACCGTTGGATACTTGGCTCAGGATACAGGCCTTCAGTCCGAGGAAACCATATGGAATGAAATGGAAAAGGTTTTCTCTCATTTAAAGGAACTGGAAGATGAACTGCGATCTATGGAAGCCAATATGGCAGACCCTGATCTTATGGATGATCCCGATCGCTATCAGCAGCTCCTCTCAACCTATGACCGGAAGCAGGAGTATTTCAAAACAGCGGGCGGTTATCAGTATGAAACGGAAATTAAATCCGTCCTGAATGGATTGAACTTCCATAATTTTGACTGGAACACACCAATCACTTCATTGAGCGGCGGCCAGAAAACTCGTTTAGCCCTTGGTAAGTTATTGTTGACCAGTCCGGATGTTCTAATTCTCGATGAGCCGACCAACCACCTGGACATCGACACGCTATCATGGCTGGAAGGATATTTACAGGGGTATAAGGGCGCGGTTGTCATCGTCTCGCACGACCGCTATTTTCTCGACAAGATCGTAAATACCGTTTATGAAATTGCCTTTCAATCTTCTAAGAAATACCCTGGTAACTACAGCGACTATTTGAAGAAAAAAGAAGCCGATTTTGAGATTGAAATGAAGCACTTTGAAAAGCAGCAGGAAGAAATTAAGCGGATGGAAGACTTCATTCAGAAGAACATCGTTCGTGCAACGACCAGTAAGCGAGCACAAAGCCGTCGGAAACAGCTTGAGAAAATGGACAAGCTTGAGAAACCTAAAGACGACAACCAGTCGGCGAAATTCAGCTTCCAGGTTTCTAAAAAAAGCGGAAATGACGTCCTGAAGCTAAGAGAACTTGGTTTCAAGTATGATGAAGATTCTTACGTCTTTGAAAATGTCTCTTTCGACTTAAACCGTGGGGATTCAGTGGCCCTTGTCGGACCAAATGGTGTCGGAAAAACAACCCTGCTTAAAACGATCCTTGGCGAATTAAAAGCAGCTAAAGGAGATATGAAGCTTGGAACCAATGTTCAAATAGGTTATTACGATCAGGAACAGACCAAGCTTAATCCGAAGAAAAATGTCCTGCAGGAACTTTGGGATGATTATCCTTTTAAAAATGAAAAAGATATTCGTACCGTACTTGGAAATTTCCTATTTTCTGGCGAAGATGTTCTTAAACCCGTCTCTGCCCTTAGCGGCGGAGAAAGAGCCCGTCTTTCATTAGCAAAGCTGATGATGCTAGAAGCTAACTTCCTTGTACTCGATGAGCCGACCAACCACCTGGATTTGGACAGTAAAGAAGTTCTGGAAGCAGCGCTTATTGATTATCCCGGTACTTTGCTGTTCGTTTCCCACGACCGTTATTTTATTAACAAAATCGCAACAAACGTTGTGGAAATGCTGCCGGAAGAAACGCGGTTGTTTCTCGGTGACTATGATTACTATGTGAATAAAAAGCAGGAAGAGTATGAGCTTCAGCAAATTGAAGAAGCCGAACGTCTGGAAAATGAACCACAATCTAAAGAACCGCAGGCTAAAAACAGCTTTCAGGAAGATAAAGCAGTGAAACGGGAAGAGCGTAAGAAAAACCGTCGCATAGCTGAAATTGAAGAAGAAATCGAAGAACTGGAAGCAAAGCTTGAAGAAATTGAAGAGCTCTTATGCGCCCCTGAGATATACCAGGACCACGAGCGCTCCCTTGAACTCACAGAAAGCAGCACACACACTCAGCAGCGTGTGGAAAAGCTGATGGAAGAATGGGAATCCTTGCACGAATAACAAGATGGTAAGGAAATGAAAGGCACCTTGAAAGGCACCTCAGGTCATCCAGAAACTGGATGACCTGAGGTGCCTATTTTTATCCATATCACCCTTGTATAGGTCTGTATGGTTGAATACAGTTTATCCACATACTTTTCAACAGTTGTGCACCGTTTTAAATAGTTCTCAACAGGTTTATACACATTATCCACAGAAAAACGGAATTTTATCCACATTTTTGATACCGTTTTCTTTATCTTTGTTAATAGGAGTCTTTTAACTTATCAACAGTATAAATATACAATTGTGTATAACTCATGATATCTTTTCCCATAAAAAACTCTCCTTAAATATTTAAGGAGAGTTTTCAGCGGAATGTTTCCGATTGCCGTATTGCTCTAGATCAAGCCCTGGATTAGCGTTCAAGTCCCAACCTGAGCGGTGTCCCTGATTATAGGCTACGGCTCCCGCTGCAGCAATCATAGCAGCATTATCGGTACACAAATGCATGGGAGGAATTAATAACTCTGTTTCAGATTCTTCAAACTTATCAACAAGAGCTTTGCGGAGTCCCTTATTAGCAGCTACCCCTCCAGCGACAATCAGCTGTTTTACACCGTATTCTTCAGCGGCTCGGTAAGCTTTTGTGGATAACACGTCTACCACGCTTGCCTGAAAGCTGGAAGCAACATCCTCCGGTCTTAGCGTTTCGCCTTTTTGGTCCGCATTATGAAGCCGATTGATCACCGCTGATTTCAATCCGCTGAAGCTGAAGTCATATGACCCCTGTTCAAGCCACGCTCTCGGAAAATCAATCGATTCTTCCCCTTCTGCAGCGAGGCGGTCAATTTCTGGTCCTCCAGGATAAGGAAGCTTTAATGTCCGAGCTACCTTATCATAAGCTTCACCTGCTGCATCGTCACGCGTCTCTCCAATGATTTCATAGGACCCATGCTCTCTCATAAGAATCAGCTCGGTATGACCTCCAGAAACGACGAGAGAAAGTAATGGAAATTCGAATTCTTTCTCCAATCTATTGGCGTAGATATGACCGGCAATGTGATGTACACCGACAAGAGGCTTATGCTTGGCAAATGCTATAGATTTAGCCGCATTTACCCCTACAAGCAGCGCGCCTACTAATCCTGGCCCTTCTGTGACCGTAATGGCATCCATATCATCTATCGTAAGGTCTGCTTCGTTCAAAGCTTCCTCAAGTATTATCGTAATCTGCTCAATATGATGACGTGACGCGATCTCAGGAACTACGCCGCCAAAACGTTTATGACTTTCAATTTGAGAAGCTACAACGTTCGTGACGAGTTCTCTTTCGTTTTTGACTATGGCTACAGCTGTCTCATCACAGCTCGTTTCAATAGCTAAGATATACTGATCTTGACTCATTTTAATCCCACCCACATGACTAGCGCATCTTCACCATTATCTGTATAGTACCTCTTCCGGATGCCTCCTGGGACTAACCCGAATTTCCGGTACATATGCTGCGCAGCCGTATTCGAAACTCTTACTTCCAATGATAACTGAATCGCTCCATGCTGGATTGCTTCGTCACACGTGTGCTTGAATAACTGTTCCCCATATTTATTCCCGCGTGCTTCTGGATGGATGGCGATATTCGTAACATGGGCTTCATCAATAACGAGCCAAAGCCCGCAGTAACCCACCACATGATCATCTTTCTCAAACACATAATAATGTGCGTACGGGTTATCCTCTACTTCCTGGCGAAACGTACCTTCCGACCAGGGAACGGCAAAGGAAGCCCGTTCCACTTCCATTACTTCATCTATATCCTCTAAAGTCATTTCACGTATAGAGGTCATCTTACTTCTCCTGCTGAGCCAGCCATTTAGCTTCTGCTTCCGGCAGGCGTAAATAATTAGGCACCAGTTCATGGAGGCTGTCAGGTTCTTTTCTTTGAGCTGCAAAAGCAATGAGCGAAGGCCTGGCAAAGTGGTAAGGGCCTTCCGGGATAACAGCCTGGTCTCCTAATGTGTCTTTGACCATCTCTTCATAGACGTGTACATCCTGGCTCAAGAATAAAATCGGCTTATCAAGGCTTTGTACTTCTTTTAACCAGTCTTCCATCGAAACGTTTGTCTCCGGCTTTACAATCTTCATCCTATTATTGTAAAGCCCAGTGTACACACGCCCACGTCTGGCATCAAAAAAAGGACATATATACCCGTCAAAAAATAAACCTTGTCCAGCTACGGCTTCGAGGCTTGAAACTCCTACAACCGGTATATTCAGTGCCCATGCCATCGTCTTAGCCGTTGTTAAACCAATCCTTACGCCTGTATAAGATCCTGGCCCTTGCGCTACTGCAATTCGGTCCAGTTCTTCCGGCAGTGTATTGGTTTCCTTCATTAGATGGTCAATCGCGGGCATCAGTCGGATCGAGTGGTTCTTTTTTATATTCGTCGTATATTCTCCTATTACCGTGCCGCTCTTTATGACTGCTACTCCCATTACATAATTAGAAGTGTCAATTGATAAAATATTCATTTCATAATCTCCTTACAAACCTCGTCAAAATGAGCCGAAGAAGTTTTAAGAGAAATGGTCCGGCTGGATTCGCTATCGTACGAAATTGTTATATCCAGACGCTCTTCAGGGAGAAATTCCTCAATGTAATGCGCCCATTCTACGACACATACGCCGTCCCCTTCAAAAAACTCTTCAAATCCTAAATCTTCATCACTATCTTCAAGGCGATAAACATCCATATGATAAAAAGGCAGACGCCCCATGTATTCCTTCATAATAGTAAACGTTGGACTATTAATTGTGCGCTTCACGCCTAGGCCTAAACCCAGTCCCTTTGTAAAAGTTGTTTTACCCGCGCCTAAGTCACCTTCTAATGTTAATACATCTCCCTCACGAAGTCGATGACCCAGCTTCTCAGCAAAAGCCATCGTTTCCTCAGGAGAAGAACTTTTCAATTGATATACGGTCATCTACTCACCCTTTGTCTTTAAATGTGTGTACCCAGACTTCGTTAATACGTTCTTCTTTCCACCTTCATGTAAATATACGTGAGGAGCTTTTTCCTTCATAGCCTGAACGGATCCAATCTGGCTTACTTTTATTCCCGTTTTTTGAGCTGCCTGCTGGACTTTCGGCCACATGGTTTCCTCGACCGTTCCCACCAGCTCAAAGTCTTCTCCTCCGGAAAGGATCCAATCTTTATATGTATCTGGAAAAAGATCTTTTATAGAGGATTTGAAAGGGAGCTTGTCCATATCCAGGTGTAAATCAACACGAGACGCTTCCACTATTTCATTTGCTTCATTAGCCACTCCATCACTAATATCATTAAGAGCGATCCTTGGAATCGCCTCAAGCTCAAGCGCAAAGAACACTCGTGGATGAGGCGTCCTATGTCTTTCAATAAAGAAATTCTCTGAAGCTTCACCTGATGAACCGTTGAGAAGAATCTCCAACCCGGCTCTTGAATCTCCCAGGGTACCTGTCGCGAATACAACATCTCCTGGCTCCGCCTGCGATCTGTATCTAGCTCTGTCTTTCTCCACATAACCGATTACGGTAATCGAGATGCACAACTCACTTCCGGACACAGTGTCTCCTCCAATCAAATCCATCTGATAAAGAGAAGCTAAATCCTGCATGCCGGTGTAGAGTTCCTTTAGTTCCCGGTCGCTCCACCCTTCCGGAATCACTATTGAAACCAAATAAAAAGCTGGAGAACTGGCCATCGCAGCTAAATCACTTAAGTTGGCTGCCAGCACGCGGTACCCGATATGATAAGGTTCCATCGTTTTTCTTGAAAAATGGACCCCTTCCACCATCGTATCTACAGCGGTAACCACATCTTTGTCTGTCGGTCTAAAAACCGCAGCATCATCACTCACGCCTTTAATTAGCGTAGACTGACGATAATAACTAGGCTGGATTGATTGAATAAATTGAAATTCGTCCATGTTCTGCCTCCTAAGTAGCATAACTCCTTCTAACTATTATACCAATAGAAGACCTTATATAAAAAATTCCATAATAAAAACCTTAGGAATGATTCCTAAGGTTGGAAATTTAATTTTAAAGTGGCGGTCCGGACGGGACTCGAACCCGCGACCTCCTGCGTGACAGGCAGGCATTCTAACCAACTGAACTACCGGACCAGTAAAAAAAATATATGTATTAAATTTAAAAAAATCAACTAAAGCAAAGTAGTTGAAAAATGAATCATCGTTACATGAAGTTTATCAAAGTCGTTAGTTGAAATAATTTGGTTGCACTTACAGTGCTACCATTATTGATGAACGAGGAAGTAAGTTCGACGTAGTACATCAATATTAATTGGTTGCGGGGGCAGGATTTGAACCTGCGACCTCCGGGTTATGAGCCCGACGAGCTACCGAACTGCTCTACCCCGCGATAGTGTGGGAAGTTAATTATCTTGTTCCCATAAAAATATGTTAGTGTGTGAAATATACTTATATCTTTCCCAAGTTCAGGAAAATATATTCTCACTATAAAATTGATACAATGTGGCGGCGTCCTACTCTCACGGGGATCGACCCGACTACCATCGGCGCTGAAGAGCTTAACTTCTGTGTTCGGCATGGGAACAGGTGTGACCTCTTCGCCTTCACCACCACATCATATACAGTTTGAGGTAAACCCTCAAAACTGGATAAGGCAATCATTCAACCATCGGACGAGCGAACGTCTCTTCCGACTTCATATCAATCCAGCTACAGCTCCTAGATCCTCGCTATTCTAAGCAATCTCTCTTCAGGGTGGAAAGAACACCACCCTTTAGCGATCTTACTTAGCCAGTCGGATCTGACCAGTCGCTTTCGCCTTTTATTATAGATAAGTCTTCGATCCATTAGTATCCGTCAGCTCCACGTGTCACCACGCTTCCACCTCGGACCTATCAACCTCATCGTCTCTGAGGGATCTTACTTACTTGGCGTAAGGGGAAATCTCATCTCAAGGGGGGCTTCA
>NZ_JBQQCM010000023.1:0-37893 GCF_052246755.1 Halobacillus sp. B29 | reverse complement strand
ACTGTATATGATGTGGTGGTGAAGGCGAAGAGGTCACACCTGTTCCCATGCCGAACACAGAAGTTAAGCTCTTCAGCGCCGATGGTAGTCGGGTCGATCCCCGTGAGAGTAGGACGCCGCCACGTCATTTCCCTTATACTTAGCATTTCGAAGCTTTATATTATTCCAACGTAGCTCAGTGGTAGAGCAATCGGCTGTTAACCGATTGGTCGTAGGTTCGAATCCTACCGTTGGAGCCACTTGCTTCCATAGCTCAGTGGTAGAGCACTTCCATGGTAAGGAAGGGGTCGCCGGTTCAAATCCGGCTGGAAGCTCTCAGAAGTAATCGTAAGAAGGCCCGTTGGTCAAGTGGTTAAGACACCGCCCTTTCACGGCGGTATCACGGGTTCGAATCCCGTACGGGTCACCAATTGATGGAGGATTAGCTCAGCTGGGAGAGCACTTGCCTTACAAGCAAGGGGTCGCAGGTTCGATCCCTGCATCCTCCACCATTCTAATTTCATAATTAGCCGGCCTAGCTCAACTGGCAGAGCAACTGATTTGTAATCAGTAGGTTGGGGGTTCAAGTCCTCTGGCCGGCACCACTAAATGTTTTTGACTAACGTGGAGGGATAGCGAAGTTGGCCAAACGCGGCGGACTGTAAATCCGCTCCCATCGGGTTCGTAGGTTCGAGTCCTACTCCCTCCACCATTTATTTTAGTTGTTAGAGCATGGTCGATTGCTGATAGTACATAGATCAGCATATTTTTATGAGAAAATATATTTTTATGTATATTATTAAATTCAATGACCATACTAACATTGTACTCGTTGGGCCATAGCCAAGCGGTAAGGCAACGGTTTTTGGTACCGTCATGCGCTGGTTCGAATCCAGCTGGCCCAGCCATTTAATTCCTTCATTAATTGATGGGATTTTTTATTTTCTATACATAAGCTTTATGTTTGTAGTTTATAAGCAGCATAAACAGGGGTATGGACAAATTAATTGGTTTGCAGGTTATTAACTGGCTTGCGAAGAGTGAGGCTTCATTGAACCAACTTGCAACACGACGAGCATCTTTCGAACTCGTAATGAGATCTTAATTAACATTGGGAGCCATTAGCTCAGTTGGTAGAGCATCTGACTTTTAATCAGAGGGTCGAAGGTTCGAATCCTTCATGGCTCATTCTTTCAATCCGTTCATTTTGTGACCGTTCTACTTATGCGGGAGTAGTTCAGTGGTAGAACACCACCTTGCCAAGGTGGGGGTCGCGGGTTCGAATCCCGTCTCCCGCTCCATATGGGGCCTTAGCTCAGCTGGGAGAGCGCCTGCTTTGCACGCAGGAGGTCAGCGGTTCGATCCCGCTAGGCTCCACTTTAATGAATACGAATTAATTACAAAACTGACATCTGTAATAGATGTCAGTTTTTTCTGTTTCTGCCAATACGCGCATGCTGAGTAAGTATTCATGCAATACTCACTCTTTCATGATGCCTATAGCCGCATATATATACACTAAGATGTCTAGTTGAGTCATTTATCAAAAAAAGGATACAATTAGGATAGTGAAAAAAGGAGGAAAATAAATGAATAAACAAATTTCCGTTATCGGGGTACCAATGGATTTGGGCCAAATGAGAAGAGGCGTCGATATGGGGCCGAGCGCGATTCGATATGCAGGTATGACAGAGCGCTTAGAAAAATTAAAATATGATATAGAAGATTTGGGAGATATTGACATTCCTTTACCTCCACAAACTGGAAGCGAGAAACTTGATAATTTAAGAAACCTGAATGAAATTTCTGAAGGAAGCCAAAGTTTAGCCGAAGAAGTAGATAAAGTTGTGGAAGAAGGGCGCTTCCCGCTAGTACTGGGTGGAGATCACAGTATAGCTATGGGAACTTTAGCTGGCATAGCCAAACATTATGAGAATTTAGGAGTTATTTGGTATGACGCGCATGGTGATCTAAATACGGCTGATAGTTCACCTTCAGGTAATATTCATGGTATGCCTTTAGCTGTAAGCCTGGGAATCGGGCATGAGAAACTTACAAGTATC
Source organism: Halobacillus sp. B29 (assembly GCF_052246755.1). Taxonomy (NCBI): domain Bacteria; kingdom Bacillati; phylum Bacillota; class Bacilli; order Caryophanales; family Bacillaceae; genus Halobacillus; species Halobacillus sp. B29. The sequence continues at coordinate 35,851 of NZ_JBQQCM010000023.1, read as the reverse complement.
CATGGTTATGAACCTAAAATTAAGCCTGAAAATGTTGTCATTGTGGGGGCGCGTTCATTAGATGAGGGTGAGCGTGACCTCATTAAGGAACATGGAATTAAAGTTTATACCATGCACGAGGTGGACCGTATGGGCATGACCAAAGTAATGGAAGAAAGTGTAGAATACTTAAAAGGGCGTACGGATGGTGTTCACTTAAGTCTTGATCTAGATGGTTTGGATCCTCACGAAGCACCTGGAGTCGGTACACCTGTCATTGGTGGACTAAGCTATAGAGAAAGTCATTTAGCTATGGAGATGCTTTATCAGTCGGGAATGATTACTTCTGCGGAGTTTGTGGAAGTTAACCCGATTTTAGATGAAAAAAATAAGACCGCAAGTGTCGCAGTCGGTTTGATGGGGTCTTTATTTGGAGAAAGTTTAAAATAAATATTTTTATTTTCAGCAATCTGCCTCAGGCAGGTTGCTGTTCTTTTTGTTTAAGGTTTTCATATTCATTCATAAGTTCGTCCAAACGAATACTCATCTGCAGGACCTCATTAGATGTTAATGAGTTTCTTCTTGCTGCTCTGCTCATTTCTTCGCGGCACATTTCAATTTCATTAATTAAAAATATTTCCTGTTCCATGTAACATTCCTCCTATGTAAGTTTTTACATTTACTCTCTTATAACCCATACTAATAGAAGTTAAACTTATAAAAAGATATATTTTTATATAATTTTTGAAACTTAGCACTGAGGTCATCCGTAAAGGATATCGACCGCAAGTAAAGCGGAGGTATAGCAGATGGAAACCATGATTAAACAGAAAATTAAAGAAGTGAAAAAAGGGGACCAATCAGCGTTTGAAGATATTGTATCTTTTTATCAGACCAAAGTGTACCATATTTGTTTACGTATGATTGGAAACGCCTATGAAGCTGAAGATCTTGCACAAGAAGCCTTTATCCGTGCTTATACGAATATCCATACGTTCGATGAGAAAAGGAAATTTTCAACTTGGTTATATAGAATTGCAACCAATTTGACAATCGACCGAATCCGTAAAAAGAAACCGGATTACCACCTCGATGCGGAGGTCAGAGGGACGGATGGACTGGATATGTATTCTCAATTGGCAGCTGACCAGGCTTTGCCGGAAGAAGAGGTAGAAAGCCTTGAACTTCAGAGTTATATCCATAAGGAAATACTGGCCTTGCCGCCTAAGTACCGAAGTGTCATCGTATTACGTTATTTAGACGAGTTGGCACTTCAGGAAATAGCAGAAGTGCTCGACATCCCTGTAGGTACAGTAAAGACCAGGGTGCACCGCGGCAGGGAAGCATTGCGCAAAAGGCTTCGCCATGTGTAAAGGAGTTGAGGGAATGAATTGCAAAAAAGAAGCTATATCACTCATGCATAAATATTTGGATGGGGAGCTAAAGAGAGAAGAAGAGAGACGACTGCGTAACCATCTGCAAACCTGTCCGTCTTGTCAAAACCATTTTCATGAATTAAAGCGTTCGATTACGCTGATAAAAAATACAGGCCCCGCTTCGGCACCGAGTAATTTTACTGCAAACGTAATGAGCAGTCTTCCCAAAGAGAAAAAGCGGAAAAACTATATTCGAGCCATGCAGCGTCATCCAATATTGACAGCTGCAGCGGTATTTTTCATTCTTATGTTCAGTGGTATTTTTTCCGCTTGGAATCAAGATCACCATGTAACCGTATCTAAACAAGAAAACCTGGAAATCAGGGATAATACCGTAATTGTACCTGAAGGAGTCACGATTAACGATGATTTGGTCGTCCGGAATGGGGATTTGGAAATTCTTGGAAGAATAAATGGTGATGTTACCATCATTAATGGAGATATTATAAATGGAAAGCCAAAGGGTGACATCGAAAATAATTTAGATTCATCCACCCTCCGTGCCTATACGGGAGAATTGACTGAGGTCAATCAAATTTATGAGTGGGTATGGTACCAAACGAAACATATAGTTTCTGATCTCTTTTCGTTTGAGGCAGATCAGGAGGAATAAAAACCAGGGTGAATTTACACCCTGGTTTTTTATACTAAATTGTTGGTTTGAATTGAATAATGGTTCTCATATTCCGATAAATAGAAGTGTGATATAATAATACAGGTGAATTTTTTCTAAAAATTACTTGATTTTAAAATTAAAAGGAAGTGTAGGCATGCTTGATGGGGGATTTGATGTATTAGATTATTTCTTAATTACGGTTGATATCGCCCTTGTCTGGTTTGTTGTATATAAATTAATCATGCTAATCCAGGGGACGAAAGCTGTACAGCTGCTAAAAGGTATATTCGTTATTCTGGGTATATGGTTATTGAGTAATTTATTTGGACTTACCACGTTAAGGTGGTTAATGTCCCAGGCCATTACATGGGGTTTTCTTGCTATTATTATTCTTTTCCAGCCTGAACTCAGGCGTGCATTAGAGCAATTGGGAAGAGGGAGCTTCTTCAGTAGAAACACCTCCGAAGAGGATACAACTGAAAAATCAATACAGGCTATAATCAAATCATGTAATTATATGGCTAAACGCCGTATAGGAGCCCTTATAACAATTGAAAGGGACACGGGAATGGGAGACTACGTTGAAACGGGAATTCGCATTGGCGGCCACCTTTCAAATGAGTTATTGACCAATATATTTATCCCTAACACTCCGCTTCATGATGGTGCCGTAATACTTAAAAATGATGAAATTGTCGCAGCTGCCTGCTACTTGCCGTTGTCTGAAAGTCCTTTTATATCGAAGGAGCTTGGGACAAGACACCGGGCAGCGATGGGGATCAGCGAGGTTACTGATGCATTGACCATTGTGGTATCAGAAGAAACGGGAGCCATTTCATGTACGAAAAACGGAGAACTTCATAGAAACCTGGATCAAGAAAAACTGGAAGAAATCCTCCGGACAGAACTGGATTACTCCACTGCAGTGAAAACCTGGAACTGGAGGGGGAAAAAGAATGGATAATTGGCTGAAAAGTGTATGGTTTATCCGAATTATTTCCTTGATTCTGGCAGGTTTACTATGGATTACAGTCAATGTTGATAATAATATGGATTCTGATTCGTTGTTCTTTAATGAAAATTCCTCAGATATGGAGACTATGGACAATATTCCACTGGAAATCAGATTTGACAGTGAAGAATATGTAGTAAGTGGATTGCCTCAGGAGGTTTCTGTAACAGTCGAAGGTCAGGCGAGTGTAGTTACTCCGGTAGTACGCCAGAAAAACTTCACGGTCTTTGTGGATTTAAACGGATTAGGTCCTGGAGTACATGAAGTTTCTCTTCAGCATTCAGGGATATCGAATCAGCTGTCTGTTTCTCTCAAACCTAAAACAATCGAAGTTACTATTGAAGAAAAAGTCAATGAGGATTTCGAAGTGAAGGTTGATTACCTGAATGAGAGCAGACTGGACAGTGAGCTCGTTTTAGAAGAACCAACGGTACAACCAGAAATGGCAACCATAACAGGATCATCTTCTGTGGTAGATCGAGTGGCATCTGTGAAGGCTGTAGTCGATGTTGGATCAGCTCAGAGTTCACTTGAAGATGTAGAAGCACCTGTGAAAGTATATGATGAGCAAGGCAACGAACTGAACGTGTTGGTCGATCCTACAACGGTTAAAGTGAATGTCCCAATATCGAAAAGGAAAAAAGAAGTTCCTGTAGAGGTTACAGCACAGGGCGGAGCTCCTGAAGGCGTAGTGGTCAATTCGGTGGCTACTTCTACAGACACAGTTACATTGTACGGCCCGGAAGATGTTTTGGCGGTTATCAATAAGCTGGAGGAGATTCCTGTAGACATAACTGATGTTACGGAAGACCAGACACTGGAAGTGGAGATTCCAGTTCCTGACGGGGTTACCTCTGTGGAACCAGAAAAGCTTGAAGTTGAAATAGATGTGGAAGATTGAAATGACAATGACCCACAATAAAAGTTTTCGCGGAATCGTTTAATCATAGTGCAGATTAAGCAAAGTTCCTTCCTGCGATTACAATAAATCCAGTTAATATAAACAGTTTCACTTTAGAAAGAGAGGTTTTATTTATGGGAAAATATTTTGGTACAGACGGGGTCCGTGGGGTTGCTAATAAAGAACTGACCCCGGAACTTGCATTTAAACTCGGCAGATATGGTGGGTATGTGCTCACAAAAGAGGTTACAAAGCCTAAAATCCTTATCGGGCGTGATACGCGAATATCCGGTGAAATGCTTGAAGGTGCTCTAGCTGCTGGTTTGTTATCCATTGGCGCTGAAGTTATGCGTCTGGGAGTCATTTCTACACCAGGGGTAGCTTTTTTAACGAAAGCTCTTCAGGCAGAAGCAGGAATTATGATTTCTGCATCTCATAATCCCGTAGAGGATAATGGGATCAAGTTCTTTGGACCTGATGGTTTCAAATTAACAGAAGCTCAAGAACAAGAAATTGAAGAGCTGATTGATGGAGAGACAGATACACTTCCACGTCCATCCGGCTCGGATCTAGGACAAATTAATGATTATTTCGAAGGTGGACAAAAATACTTACAGCATCTTAAGCAGACAGTGGATTATGATTTTGATGGACTGCATATCGCATTAGACTGCGCACACGGTTCTACATCTTCACTTGCTTCTCATTTATTTGCTGATTTAGAAGCTGATATCTCATCTATTGGAGCATCACCAGATGGCTTGAATATCAACGAAGGTGTTGGTTCCACTCATCCTGAAAAACTGCAGGAACTGGTTAAGGAAAAAAGAGCGGACATTGGTCTTGCTTTTGACGGGGATGGTGACCGGTTAATTGCAGTAGATGAAAAAGGTAATATCGTTGATGGTGACCGCATTATGTATATTTGTGCTCAGTACATGAACGATAATGGCACGCTTGCTCATTCAACGGTCGTTTCAACGGTGATGAGTAATCTTGGTTTCTATAAGGCGTTAGAATCTAAAGGTATGAAAAGTGATAAAACAGCCGTAGGAGACCGTTATGTGATGGAAGAAATGCGCCGTGGCGGATATAATCTGGGCGGTGAACAATCTGGCCATATTATTTTCCTCGATCATAATACAACTGGCGACGGTCTGCTTTCTGCACTCCAGCTGGTCAATGTTATGAAAGAAACCGGAAAACCTTTGTCAGAGCTTGCCGGTGCAATGGAGAAATTTCCACAAGTGCTTAAGAATGTAAGAGTCATTGATAAAAATAGAGTACAGACTCATCCTCGTGTTCAAGAAGCCATTCAGGCAGTAGAAGAAGAAATGGGAGACAGCGGACGGGTGCTGGTCCGTCCTTCAGGTACTGAACCGCTTGTACGAATTATGGTCGAAGCACCAACTGAAGAACAATGTGAAACCTACGTGAATAAAGTAGTTCAAGTAGTCGAAGAAGAACTGGGTATGAAAGAAGAATAAAGACAAGACGCAGGGTGCACGGACGTGCATCCTGTGCATATTATATAGCGTGGTTTTCAAGACCCTCATAATAAAGATTGACCTGCAAATAAAGATTCAGGTAAAATAAAAGTTGGCCTGAAAAATAAGTTTACCGCAGTATTGTTTTGGTAATGCAAGTTAAGGGCCGTATTCAAGCATAGAAAAGGAGAGAAGAAGTAAATTTATTGAAAAGCGCCAGGACTGTTTGCTGAAGCAGCAGCACAGTTGACGAGGAGGAGGTTCATCGAACGTTCGGCGGATGCCTCCCAGTTGCCGCACTCAACTGGAAGTTCAAAGGTTAAACCAAAGAGGCGACTCTTTGCTCAAATCCTTTGTACAAAGTGATTAGAAAATACAGAAATGCAACGGGAGAGGGGCAGCGAATCAGCCCCTGAAATAAATTGATATTGATGCTTATTCGTTGCCCTTACTCCATAATTTGAGGAGGACAACAACTTATGTGTGGAATTGTAGGATATATAGGACAAGATGATACGAAAGATATATTACTGAATGGCCTTGAGAAGTTAGAATATCGCGGGTATGACTCTGCGGGGATTGCCACTTTGAACAATAACGGTGTGAACGTATTTAAAGTAAAAGGGCGCATTGCTGCCTTGAGAGAAGCTGTTGATGAAAGTAATAAAGCTACTCTTGGAATCGGTCACACTCGCTGGGCAACACATGGTGTGCCCAGCCGTGAAAATGCTCACCCGCACCAAAGTGTTTCTGAGCGATTCACCATTGTTCATAATGGTGTTATCGAAAACTATATCGATATTCGTGATGAGTATCTGGCTGATGTGAGTATGAAGAGTGAAACGGATACAGAAATCATTGTCCAGCTTATCGAAGTGTTAAATGAGCAAATGGACGATGTAGCAGCTGCTTTTCGTAAGGCGGTAGAATTACTATCCGGATCCTATGCTATTGCTCTCATTGATCGTGAGAACCAAGATACGATTTATGTAGCTAAGAATAAAAGTCCATTACTAGTTGGTCTGGGTGACGACTTTAATGTTGTTGCCAGCGATTCTATGGCTGCCTTGCACGTTACGGATCAATTTTTGGAGCTGATGGATAAAGAAACAGTAATCGTTCAAAGGAATAGTGTAGAAATTCAAAAATTGGACGGTACTACTGTATCACGTGAACCATTCACAGCAGAGCTGGATGCTACTGATATAGAAAAAGGAACTTACCCGCACTTCATGCTTAAAGAAATTGATGAACAGCCATTCGTTATTCGTAAAATTATTCAGGAATATAAAAATGAAAATGATGAAATCAAGCTCGACCTTGATATTCGTGAGGCTATGAAAAATTGTGACCGCATTTATATTATTGCCGCTGGAACGAGTTACCACGCGGGACTTCTTGGAAAACAATTCATTGAGAAATTAGCAAATATTCCAGTAGAAGTTCACGTGGCCAGTGAATTCTCTTATAACATGCCGCTTCTTTCTGAAAAGCCACTATTCTTGTTTATTTCACAAAGCGGAGAAACAGCGGACAGCCGCTCTGTACTTGTCCAGATAAAAGAACTTGGTCATCCAGCGTTAACGCTCACAAACGTACCTGGATCCACCCTTTCCCGGGAAGCAAATTATACAATGCACCTGCATGCAGGACCTGAGATTGCAGTTGCATCAACGAAAGCTTATACAGCACAAATGGCCGTCCTGGCTATCCTTGCGGTTGATACCGCACGTGCTAAAGGTCTTGAGCTCGAGTTTGATCCAATGCAGGAGCTAGGAATTGCTGCCAATGCTATGGAAGCTTTAACTGATCAGAAGGAAGAACTAGAGGAACTGGCTCGTGAATACCTTCCGACCACACGCAATTGCTTCTTCATTGGTCGCAGTGTGGATCATTATGTAGGGCTTGAAGGTTCTTTGAAATTAAAAGAAATATCTTATATTCAAGCAGAAGGTTTTGCCGGCGGTGAATTGAAGCATGGAACCATCGCACTAATTGAAGATGGAACCCCTGTTATAGCCCTTGCCACTCAGGAGAATGTTAATTACTCTATCCGTGGTAATGTCCAAGAGGTAGAAGCTCGTGGGGCAAACAGCTTAATTATAAGTATGAAGGGACTGGATAAAGAGGGAGACGCATTTGTGATTCCTCATGTCCATCATCTTCTTACACCGCTTGTCTCTGTGATTCCTCTGCAGCTTATTTCTTATTATGCCGCGCTTCACCGTGATTGCGATGTTGATAAGCCTCGTAACTTAGCTAAGAGTGTTACAGTAGAATAAAATACGCGTTAATAAACAAAAAGGCAGTTGAGTTTTACTACTCAGCTGCCTTTTTTTTGAGATTTAAAACGCGCAGGTGAAAAGACGCTGCATTTTCATGTATCTGTACATCATTCTTGCATGACGACCTTCAACTGTATAAGGGTTCTGCAGTTGCTCTAATTGGCGAATAAAAGCTATATCACATTCACAGTAATTCCTGTAATACCTATAACATTCATCGTGAGCCTTGCAGGCAGCATCTACCGCGTTGACCGGCGCGCCCGGTCCGCTGCATCCAGGCCCGCAGTATTTATATCCCGGGAATAAACATAAGCCTGGACGATAGGGACGATTATAGCGTTTCATTTTACTTCCTCCTGCTCCATAAAAGCTAAACCGTGTGCATGACTGTATGTGCTATATCATATGATTCTTCTACTATTTAGTCTCTTCATTAGTCCGAGGAGGAAGGGTTATGAAAAATATAAAGATAAGAGGCGAATCGTAAGAATTTATGGAATTCCACGAATGAGTTGTTAAAAATTTTATTGGAGCGGGTATGGTCTAAATAGGCAGGCTTTGGCAAGAGCTGAATCAGGATTAAAAAAAGTTCTGTTAAACTCCTTTCATTATTAACAACTTGCAAATTGACCAAAATGGCTGCATACGATGAAACAAGGATCTAAAAAGTGAATGAGGATGACCAAAACAGGTTATACCACTAAGAGCGGATATTATATTGTAAGGAGGATTCACTATGGCTTATAAATCAATTATATTAGGAACCGGACCAGCAGGATTAACAGCTGCTGTGTACTTAGCTAGAGCGAATATGGACCCCCTGGTTATTGAAGGCCCTGAACCAGGCGGGCAGCTTACGCTAACGACAGAAGTAGAGAATTTCCCTGGATTTCCGGATGGAATCATGGGACCTGAACTAATGGATAATATGAAGAAGCAGGCCGAACGTTTTGGAGCTACTTTTAAACGAGGCTGGGTCACGGATGTCAATGTCGATCAGCGCCCTTTCACACTGAATGTAAATGGTTTAGGAGAGCTCGAGACGCAAACGCTGATCATATCCACTGGGGCATCTGCTAAGCTGCTGGGCATTCCGGGAGAGAAGGAAAACATCGGAAAAGGTGTAAGCACGTGTGCAACGTGTGATGGCTTCTTTTTCCGTAATAAAAAAGTGGTCATCATTGGTGGTGGCGATTCCTCAATGGAAGAGGCTACTTTCTTAACCAAGTTCGCAAGTGAAGTGCAAGTCGTGCATCGCCGTAATGAATTGCGAGCGTCCAAGATTATGCAGGAACGAGCGAAAAACAATGAAAAAATCACGTGGGCTCTTAATAAAACCCCGGTGGAAATGGTTTCAGATGGTATGAAGATTACAGGTTTGAAAGTGAAAGACAATGAAACAGAGGAAGAGGAAGTAATTGAAACAGACGGAATTTTCGTAGCCATTGGACACAATCCAAATACCGAATTCTTAAAAGGTAAGCTGGATATGGATGATAAAGGCTATCTTCTGGTAGAGCCTGGTACAACCGATACAAATATTCCTGGCGTATTTGCCTGCGGCGATGTACAGGATCAGAAATACAGGCAGGCAGTTACGGCAGCAGGTACAGGTTGTATGGCTGCTATGGACTCTGAGCGTTTCCTTGAAGGAGAAGCCGTCATTGATTGGAGTCAAAACCTATCATAAAACCAAAAAACCACCTTTTACTTGTAAACAGTAAAGGGTGGTTTTTTAATGGATGTATTAACGGTGTGGTTAAATTACCTCGGCAGGTTTTTCCATTAACGGGCCGGTTAGTTGAAGACTCAGTTTCGGGAGAAAGGGGCGGAAGGGAACGGCTCGCTTTCCGCGGGCATGTGCTGAGCTTCCTCGGGCTTAACAGCCCTGCGGGATGTTAAGCCCGCAGGAGTCTTCACCGTTCCCTTCCGCCCCTTTGCGTTTATGGAGAGCTCGAAAATCTTTCCATAATCGCCTTCCCATGAACGAGATCCACACTGGTTTTCACGTATGTTTACGTGTAGAAACCCTGTTATAGAAGCATTTGAGGCAGATACAGCATGACTCCTTACTCCTATAGCAGGGTCCGCTCATCAGCTATCGTTTGGGCGGCGAAGGAAACGACGAGACTCCCAGGTTAAAAGCGTAAGCACCTTGGTCAGCGTCGTATGGACTGGACTGAGCTGGCGGAGATAAAGAAAACACGAAGAGCGGAGCGATTCGATGTTGCCTTATCGTACAGAAGTGAGGGAAGTCTCACTAGACGCTAGGTGCTGGAGCTGGATAGCACTCCACGCCGTTTAGGCATTGGTTTATGATACACCTATCCTGAGTGTAAGAACGGGAGAAGGAGCTAGGCGAGACCCCACAAGGAGTGTTAACGACTGAGGAGGCTCATTTAAAAGGAGGATCGACTAAAGTCACCACGTCCTGTGGCAACGTCGATCGACCCTACGTCGTGTAGGGCCTCAAATGTGGAATCACCCCGAAAGACACGACCAGCATAAGCCGACCATCAAAAGGATTGTGGTTTTTCAATCCGTTGATGAGCGGCTTATGTCTCGAGTGTCTGGGTGATGGAACAAGACGAGTTGTTTCCGTAGCCGCCCTCACCGTTTTTTGGCAACGGACCCGAGTTATCTCGAAACTGAATCTTACAGAAAAGGGAGCTTATGTGTAATAAGCAACCTTGAGATTGATTAATAAAAGCCTCAACTTCCCAGATCAAAGAGAGGTTGAGGCTTTTGAATTAACAATTATTTTAATAAACGATGTTCAAAAGGAAAGTCGGAGAAATTTTCTACGCCATCTTTCGTTACGAGAAGCTGTTCCTCTAATTTGACTCCTTCTTTGCCACCAGGTGAGCCAATATAGCTTTCTACAGAAAGCACCATATTTTCTTGAATGACCCCATCATATCCTTTTTCTTCGAAGTCCTGCGGATAAACAATATAAGGGTATTCTCCGCTTAAGCCGGTACCATGAGCTACAGTAAAGTAGCGATTTGGGAAGAATTCATCGGGAATCTGCCAGCTTTTTTCAGCGTACTCTCGGAAGGTCATGCCTGGTTTTAATAAGTCAATATTATACTGGATCTGCTCATAAGCGGTCTGATACAGGCGCTTCTGCTCGTTCGTAGGCTCTGAATCCCCGCACAGAAATGTTCGGCTGATATCGGTGAAAAAACCGAAAGGACCATTCATATCCGTATCAAAAGCAACAAGTTCCCCTTCATTAATTACCTTATCACTGCATTCCTGGAACCACGGATTCGTACGGTTTCCAGAGTTTAGAAGCCGTGTTTCCACATAGTCTCCACCTTGAGCGATGTTTACCTGATGTAGATAAGACCAGAGTTCATTTTCTGTAATTCCTGGTTCCAGAGCCTGCTGCATGCGGATCATACCTTCTTCTGCTGTACGAACAGAAATTTTCATCGCTTCAATTTCCTGCTTGTTTTTAATACTTCGGGCATGCTCAATTGGTTCCTGCCCATCGCGGACGTCAATTCCTTGTTTGGCAAGCTCCACAGCCCCTACAGAAGGGATATAATCGACAGCAAGTTTCTTATTGGAACCTGCATGTTGAGCCATCAAATCAGCAATTTCTTTTGCCCATTCTTTTGCGTTATCATAAAGGTTTTCACCAGATGCTACATAAGATAGGGTGATGGCTGGTCTAACTTCATCAATGGTTTCCAGTCCTTCTGAAAGATGTTCACAATTAGGGAAATCGAACAGTGTGATAGGTCCCTCTGTTGGAATAAATACATAGCGGCCCGGGTTTCTCAGCATAAATACCTGCATGTTCCTGCTGCCTGTTGCATAACGCAAGTTCACTGGGTCAAAAATCACGATACCTCCGTATCCAAGTGCTTTTAATTGTTCGCGAACACGGCCCAGTCTGTATTGACGCATACGGACAAGATCGATCTGAGTTTTATCATGTCGGTTACTCGTCAGTTTAGAGATAGTAATTCCTCCTCATTCACGTTTGTGTATTACTTAACATATTACAATAAGATATAACTTATTGCAATAGGTAGTGAGGAAGCTTAACTTCCAATTTCCACCTTATAATTAAAGCCGGAAGGAAGGTATTTCGTGCGGCTGTATTCGATAGGCTTTAACCCACTGCCCGTTGTTGTCCGTTCAATATCAATGAGAGCTTCTCCCGGGATGATTCCTAATACATCAGCTTCAAACGAGGTGGCATTAGATGCAGATACATCTTCTTGAATATTCGTATAATAAATTCCTTGTTCTCCTAACTTCGGGAAGATATCGAAGGACGTATCTATATCATTTTCAATGGTTTTACCGATAGAGTAGGGAAGAAACAATTGTTGAAATGCGATTGGTTTTCCATCAGCTAATCGGATTCTTTCAATCAGAAACATCTCTTGCTTTTCAGTGAGCTCCAGGGAATTCCGGGCGTGGAGCGCATGAGAAGCTTTACCGGAACGGATTACTTTTATAGAGAAGTGGGTCCCTTTTTCATGATGGATGACGCCGGGATTCACTCCTTCTTCCGGAGGAATCGTGCGCACTCTCGCGGGAGATCCTCTCCGGGTTTCCAACACCCCGTTCTGAACGAGCTCCCGTATCGATTGCCGAATGGTAGTTCGGCTTACGTTGTACATCTCAATCAACTGACTTTCAGAAGGGATCGCATCTCCTGGGTTCCATACTCCATCTTTCACGTTGTGGATCATTTTATTTTTAATTTGTATATATAAAGGCAGTTTTCTTTGATTTTCAGCCATGTTAAAACTCCTTCAGAATGGATTGAATCGTTTCCTATTGCTTTTATTTTAAAGGAGCTTGTGTATTCATGCCACCTGGCCTGCAATTCAGCATGTGAAAAAGGACGCCCTGAGGACGTCCTTTTTCACCATTTGTGTGTTCTCCTTATCCATAAGAAGGAGATGAGCACGGATAATAGGCATACGACAAGCGTAGCTTTGAAGTAAGGGGGATAGTACGTAAAGGATACATGGTTCTGTCCTTCTTCAAGTTCCACGCCAAGATAGGCATAGTTCGCACGTAAGACTTTCTTTGATTCTCCGTTAACCTCAACATGCCATCCTTTTTCATAAGGGACAGGAATCGTAAGGAATTGATCCTTCTGATTGTTATTCAACTGAATATTGACCTGGTTTCCATTCACAGCTACGCTGGAAACCTCATTGGCTTCGTCATAGGCTTTCTCAAGCGCTTCATAGGTTGCGTAGTGCAATTCAAGTTCGGCCAGTTGGTAATCGCCTTTAGGTACACGTATGGAAATTTTTTCGTCAGCTGGAACGCGGATCGTCACATTGTTCATTCCAGTTCGGTAAAAGGACTCCCGCGATTTTCTCGATGTTCGGTAATCATTCACATACAAGGGAAACCACGGAGCGGATTTGACGTTATTTTTTATATAAAAGGATACATAAATATCTTCTGCATTTTTAGGGAGTGAGTTGAGCTGCAAATCTAAACCGCCTGTTTCTTCGGTTACCTGCAGACGCTCGTCCTGGTAAGTGCCTCCAACTGCTTTTACCTCGGCGTCATCCATCAGATCAGGGAGCGGATTAACCGGAGAAGTTTCAGAGTCTGGATTTTCTAAAATAATTCCTTCAAGCATAGCTTGTTCCCGCTTAATCATGGAAGCATCTGATAGGGAATCTATACTGTAAACATTGCTTGTCGTGCGTGCAAAGGGCAGAAGCTTTGTATTTCGATATACTTGATAGTTACTACTTTCTATATAAGGCTCAAATCCATAAGGTATATTCCTGTCAGCATCCTTTTTAGTCATAATGTATTTTCCGCTTAAGGAGCTGTACAAATTGGCTCGGTCACCGAATCCGGAATAACGGCTGATACTCTCTTGCTTCATATCGACTTCCATATCCTCATAATACCAATAGAGGATATGTTCATTTAATATACTCGAATAGACACTGGTCCCGCTGAAATCCTGAATAAGCGGGATATTATTACGGTCATCCATCCCTTTCCATTCGAATCGATAGAAGGAACTTGGATCCTTCTCCTGGACGCGATCCACCAGCTGTTGCTGCTCAGGAGAAGCATAGCCATCACTAAGCATGTATTCTTTAGTCGTTTCTTCGAGATTTCCTGCTTTATAAAGTTTGTCGTGCTGATAAACGTTCATCATCCCTGCGTTCAGCAGGACAATGATCACGCCTCCTGCTACCCAGGTTTTTTTATTCTGAATACTAAGTAACAGGAAAGCTGCTATGGAGATTCCAACCTGATAAAGCATGTATTGGTCAAATACGCTTTCGATTTGATAGTAAGGATCTCTCCAGGCAAAAAAGTAATAGCTAAGGCCTGTCAGAAAGATCGCCACGAAAACTTCCCATCTTTTTACCTGATTCATGAACTGCAGGCCCGCTGCGACTAGCCCGCCGGCTGCAAAAAAGCCGAGGTATTCAAAACGGTGTCTTGGGGCAGAGAAGCCGTTAAAGGCGCTTCCCATAAATGGACTGAAGTGAAAAAGGATAAATAATAGTGTCAGGACAGCAAACAACCGGAATATTTTATTTTTATAAAAGGAAAAAAGAAATAGAAAAAGCACTACAATGGTCGACAGCAAAAATGTGCGGCTGTCGAGCAGCATGTTATCGCTGAAGTCAAAAAGCGGACGTTCTTGATTAAACGCCGGTCTGTAGTTATGAAAGTAAGCGTATAAAGTAGGTACAAAAGAAATAGAAGCGGCTCCCATTCCTAGTACTACTGACATGACATAGAGCTTAAGCTGCTGGAGTTTCCCTGCTTCTTCTTTCTGCAGAGAAATAAGCCAGCGCACGAGAATATAAATGCCAGCGAAAATGAAGCTTATATAAGCAAAGTAGAAATTGTTAAACATAGTTGCGGCAATTGCGAAAATAAACCAGCCCGGCTTTTGGTCACGGATGATTTTTTCAATCCCTAGAATTAAGAGGGGGACGAATAAAAAGGCGTCTGCAAAAAATTCCCAGTAAGATACATGTCGGAAGTAAATAACGGAAGCACCGTAAAGAGCTGCGCCAATAAAAGATGGAATGGTACGGAGCGACATATATTTAAAAACATAAGTGGTAAGCAAAATGACAAGGGTCATGCGAATGATGCTGCTGAATATAATAGCTTGAGCCCAGAACAATGAGTCTGGCTTTCCAATTACATGCAGCAACTCCAATAAAAAGACCACTCCCACCGTCACAAGGAAGAAGAGGTTTGTTGAGAAGTAATAACCCAACTGACCGAAAAATCCTCCCCCAAAACCGAAATCGAGCGAATAAAAGAAATTCCCGCTCGTGTAGTTTTCGTATAAAAATTGTTTGAAGGGAATCATTTGGTTCAGCCCGTCATTTGGCCCTGCCATGAACGTTCCTTCCATCCATTGCCTAAAAAAGAATAGATGGGATAAGGTGGCGATAAGCAGACTTGAGAAGAATAGTATCGTGATTTTTTGTTTATTCATAAGGGACCACCATTATTGTTTTAATATTTTACTAGTGACGATAAAGGTTACCGGAACGGTGAAAAATACCGCGATCAGCGGCGCAATATTACTGTTTAGACTAAGCAAATCAACCAGCACAAAGACAAGAATGGATGAAACACCTACGTTGACCACTTGAGTTAATGGGAACTGCAGGAATTTTTTGAGTGTAGGTTTTACTTTATAAGTGAAATACGTATTTAGAAAAAAAGAAATAACAAAGCTTATGAGAAAGCCCGCTATGTGAGCTGCCATATAATGAAAATTTAGTAAGTTATGGAGGAATAAGAACACAATGTAATAATTAAGAGTGTTCATTCCCCCAACCAGTATGAAACGTGTAAGTTCATTGTTTAGTGAGTTGATCTTTAGTGTCATGAATATTCGTATCCTTTACAAGATAGTGTGGACGGCGTTTGACTTCATTATAGATACGGCCTATATATTCTCCGACGACCCCAAGACTGAGCAATTGAACGCCGCCAAGGAACAGGATCGCTGAGATGGTGCTGAAATAACCAGGTACCGCAATACCTGTTCTGATAATTTCTATAAAAATAAAGCCGATGTATCCAAGCGATAGTAATAAAGTGAGAAGACCTGCATAAAAGCAAACCCTCAGTGGTTTGGTATTGAAAGAAACAAGGCCGTCAATTGCATAGTTTAACAGTTTTGAAAACGACCACTTTGAATCTCCTTCCTGTCGGCTCACATTTTCATAATTAATTACTTTTTCTTCATATCCGACCCAGGAAAACAGTCCTTTAGAGAAGCGGTTTCCTTCACTCAGTTTTAAAATGTCATTGACGACGGCTCTGCTCAACAGACGAAAATCGCCAATACCATTTTCTAATGTTACATCTACCAGCTGATTGATAACTTTGTAGAAGGTTGAGGACAGGGCTTTTCGAAGAGGAGACTCTCCTGTTCGAGTGCGACGTGCAATTACCTGATCATATCCTTCTTCATATCCTTCAACCATGGCCGGCAGGAGAGAACTCGGGTGCTGAAGGTCTGCATCCAAAATGATAACAGCTTCCCCTTTCGATTTTTCAAGCCCTGCGAGCATAGCTGCCTCTTTCCCGAAGTTACGAGTGAAGGATATATATTTTACTTGATCATGAGCTGAAGCAAGCATCTGAATTGACTCTAACGTATGATCCTGGCTGCCATCATCTATAAAGATGAGTTCATAATCGTAATGGAGCGGTTCCATTTGATTATGTATAGCCTCATAGATCATAGGAATATTTTTCTCTTCGTTAAAAGAAGGCAGAATTAACGATATTAATGATTTATTCATTCTTTCACCTCAAGATTACATGGTCAAGGAGCCATGATTATACTTCCTTTTCTTTTTTTCCTCTAACATCTTCCCTTAATTGTGATTTTTTAAGCGTGTAGAAAGAGGAAAGGTACTTCCTTCCTGATTTTGATTATACGATTCTATTATTCTGAATAATGGGGAATAGGAAAAAGTATGCCGTGAAACTTTACATGAGTTAATACGTAAGTGAATTATAAGTAATAGTGATGAAGGGGCGTGGGGAAATAGATGTTAAAAGTTCTTTCAATAAATTCAAAGTGTTTAAATGATTCACGAACAGTCAGAGTCTATACACCGGATGATTATGGTGAAAAAGATAAAAGCTATCCCGTGGTTTATATGCATGATGGTCAAAACGTTTTTCGCGATCAATCAGCTATAGGGGGCATATCCCTGAACTTAGAACACTTTTTAGATAGAAATAAGCTTGAAGTCATTGTGATTGGAATAGATTCGAAGCCTGGAGAACAGAGAAAAGTCGAATACTGCCCATGGGAAAATGGGAAGTACAGTCGTGACATGATGAAAGATGAAAGTCGAATCGGGGGAGGCGGAAAGCAGTACATAGAATTTGTTGTACAGGAGTTAAAGCCGTATATTGATCAAAACTACCCTACTCACCCGGATCAATCAGCTATGGCTGGAATTTCACTTGGTGGCTTAATTTCTACTTATGCTATGTGTAAATATCCAAACCTCTTTAAAAGAGTGGCGGCAATATCGTCTGCTTTTTTTCGCAATCAGGAGGAAATGGAACAACTTGCTCATAGCGCTGATTTATCTTCTGTGGAAAGATATTATGTTGATTGCGGAACTCTAGAAGCAGGGAGCGATGAGGAAACGATTAATCAGGGGTTCATAGAATCAAATCAGCGCATGTACAATATAGTAAAGCATAAGATCGAACCTTCTAAATTTAAGATTATTGATGGTGGGGAGCATAATTACACTCATTTCCGCCGCCGAGTTCCAGAATTTTTCCCTTTTTTAATAGAGGGATGGAATTGAGAGTAGTAAAAAGGGTAGAGCTTTATTAAAAGGTAAGAATAGGTCATGCGAGTATATCTACAGATAAGCTCCCGATTTTGTAAGAAAACCTTTCGGGATAGGCACCACGGAATTGATCCCATCTCCAGAAGTTTACACTTTGGGGCGGGATTTTTTTATTGGAATGGCTTAGTTAAACTTCCATGTTGATGTTAAGGAAAAGCTCCCGTTACTTGAAGACTCAGTTTCGAGATATCTCATGAGAGAATTGGGTCCGGAGGGGAACGCCTCGCTTTCCGTGGGCATGTGCTGAGCCTCCTCAAGCTAACGCTTTCCGGGGTCTCACCGATCATGTTTATCCCACAGGAGTCTCCCCGTTCCCCTCCGGACCTGGCCGAATCTGATACTCGAAACCATCTAACACTCTGCTTGCTTGATGAGAAAAAGCATGGGGTGATCAGGTTATTTTCATGCTAGAACGATGTGGAAAAGCTTGTTATGGAAGCATTTTAGAACCTATTTAGGAGGAGAACATTCTCTCTTGAAAAGGGTCCGTTATTCTCATGTGGCTGGGTTGGCGAAGAAAACGACGAGACTCCCGCGGGAGAAGGAGCTAGGCGAGACCCCACAGGGAGTGAAACGAGCGAGGAGGCTTATGGTAAAAGGAGGATCGACTAAGATCGCCACGTCCTGTGGCAACATCGATCGACCCTACGTCGTGTAGGGCCGCAGGAAAGCGAGTTGTTTCCGTAGCCAGCCCCTCTCTATATCAGCAACGGACCTAAGATATCTCGAAACTGAGTCTTCAAGTAACCGGCCCTATTGCGTAATAAGCCTCTTATGAAAAATCAGCCATAAACGTTAACAGAGTCATTGGAGTCAACTCTTTTTGTATATAAACAATGATACGGCAATTGCTATAAACCTATTAGTTTTATAAGTTAATTGAATCAATTTTATAAAGATAACTTGGATCCAGTGTTTGTGGGGATCGTAGAAAAAAGTACGGAGAAGGGATGTGAAATGGTGAAAGACTACGTGAAAGATATGAGAAGTCTAATTGGAACCCGCCCCTTTATTATTGCAGGGTCTACGATCTTGCTTCAAAATCCAGATGGTAAAATTTTGTTCCAATTCAGGTCGGATACAAAGGAATGGGGGCTGCCTGGAGGAGCTATGGAGCCAGGCGAGAGTTTCCTAGAAACGGCAGAAAGAGAGCTGCGTGAAGAAACAGGACTTGTTGCCTTAAAATACCTGCATCTTGGAACTTTATCTGGAAAGGAACTTTATTTTCAATATCCAAACGGAGATGAAGTCTACAATATTATCAGTGTATTCCTGGGTACTAACATAGAAGGGACCTTAAAAATAAATGATCCCGAGAGTTTGAGATTATGCTATTTCTTTTATGAGGATTTGCCTGAAAAATTAGATGAGAGAGCAAGGTTGATCCTGGAAACATATCGAAGTTCTTTATAAGGATAAGAAAGCAGTTGGGGAATGTTGAATTCCTGGAGAGAGTCGCTTCTATACGCCATCCTGGAGCAGGAATGGCGTCGTTAGAAAACTTTTCGATTCGTGAACGGAGGGGAAAGGATTGGAACGGATTATGGTAATGGGAATATCTGCAGGAGCAGGAAAATCCACCTTTGCCAGACAGTTGGGAGACAAGCTAAATATAAGGGTTTATCATCTAGATGCTTTTTACTGGAAACCAGGCTGGATTGAAGCAGGCTTGCCAGAGTTCAAAAGCAAGCAGGAGGAAGTGGTGGGAAAGGACTCCTGGATTATTGAAGGGAATTATAGTTCGACCTACGACCTGAGGGCTTCCCATGCAGATACAATTATTTACCTGGAGCTCCCGCTTCTTCTTTGTCTCTACCGTGTGATTAAAAGGTGGTGGCTCCATCGCGGAAAAACGCGTTCAGACATGGGGGAAGGGTGTGAAGAGAAACTTGATTTTGAATTTATTAAGTTCATTGTTGCCACCTATTATTCTCGGAAGAAAAAAATGAAAAAGAGGCTTGAGGCTTTTCAAAGCATGAGTCCTGATAAAAAGATAATTGCTTTAAAAAGCAGAAAGGAAATCAGAGATTTCTTTAAGTGCCTCGATTATGAAGGTTAGTGCAGGACTTTCAAAGAGATGGTATGCGACGGGAATGATAAGGAAAAAATGAATAGAAATTGTCATAAATTCATCAGTTGTATCCTTAGAAGTTTGGAGCAGGATGCATTATAATGAAATTAATGTGTGAATTAATTCACAAATAGCTTCAGTTAGGAGTTTATATAGATGAAACATTTGAGCAAATTAGCCTTTGGTCAAAGAAAAGTGATTCTGGCTCTGTTCATCATTTCTCTTATCATTGGTGGAACGATCATAGGCCAGGCTTACTTTTTTGTAGCCATTGTGGACCGTGTCTTTTTAGATCAGCAATCGTTTCAGGACATTGTTCCGCTTCTCGCTGGACTTTTATTTGTTCTGGCTGGACGGGCAGGGTTTACATGGCTTCATGGTCGTACCGGTGTGAAAATGGCAGCTCGTGCAAAGAGTCATTACCGTCAGGCTATCATACAAAAATTTTCAAGAAATCCTATTCAGGCTTCTTTGAAAGGGCAGTCGGGTCGTAAAGTAAGTGTTCTTATGGATTCAGTAGACGAAATAGACGGCTATTTTAGTAATTACGTACCTCAAATGATTCAGACGGCTGTAATCCCGCTTATGATTCTCATTGTTGTGTTTACGCAGCACATTTATTCCGGACTCATTATGCTGATTACCGCTCCGTTTATTCCTTTTTTTATGGCAATTGTCGGAGTAATGACGAAGAAAAAGTCAGAAGAACAAATGGAGAAACTTTCCGCTTTCTCTGGTAAGTTTCTAGATATACTTCAAGGCTTAACAACGTTAAAGCTATTTGGAAGAGCTCAGAAGCAGAAAGATGAAATAGAAAAGAGCAGCCTTGGCTTTCGTGATGCTACCATGGGCGTTTTGAAGGTAGCCTTCATTTCATCGCTTATGCTTGAGTTTATATCCATGCTCAGTATTGGTCTGATTGCACTGGAAATTGCCATTCGTTTGGTGGTATATGAAAGCATTCCGTTTTTCTCTGCTTTTTTCATTTTGGTATTAGCCCCTGAATTTTACTTAACTCTTAAAGATTTCGGCAGTGCTTTTCATACAGGACGTGGAAGTTCGGGTGCTGCCAATCAGCTGGCAGAGGAGCTGAATGAAACCGAATCTTATGTAGAGTGGGGAGAAGGAAAACTATCTGCAGGGTCTAAGCCTCCATCTTTAGAACTTGATAACGTGCAATTCAGCTATGGAAAAGAAGAGGGGTTATTTGCACTGGAAAATATTCAGGCAATGATTCCCGCTTATTCACAAACTGCGATCGTCGGGAGAAGCGGCTCTGGTAAATCTACATTGCTCCATGTGGTAGCTGGGTTGATCCAGCCTTCAGAAGGGAGAGTGAAAGTAAATGGGGAAGCTCTTTCCTTTTACCAGGAGCACGAATGGTTCAAGGAAGTCAGTTATATTTCACAGCATCCTTATTTATTCTCGGGAACCATTGCTGAAAATATTGCGATTGGCGGTCGTGGTAATCACTCAATGAACGACATTAAAGCTGCTGCTCAGAGAGCGGGAATTGCAGAGCTTATTGAATCTCTGGAGCGAGGCTATGATACTCCTGTTGGAGAGGCAGGCCGCGGACTTTCAGGTGGTGAAAAACAGAGACTTGCGATAGCGCGAGCTTTTCTAAAACGTCCGTCTGTCATCCTTTTTGATGAGCCCACCACAGGACTCGATTTAAAGACGGAGCGCATCTTGCAGGAATCTATGAAGGAGCTCTCTAAAACGTCAACCGTTATTACAGTAGCGCATCGTCTTCATACGATCAAAAATGCCGACCAGATCCTGTTCTTAGATCAAGGGAATCTGGCTGCTTTAGGCCCTCATGAAGTATTAATGGAGAGGCATCCGGAATATCGGGAAATGGTCCGGCTTCAGCAAGGAGGAACGCCAGCATGAAAGACATAAGCCAAATGATTAAGCTTGTGGCATTGGAGAAAAAAGATGTTTTGTTATCGATTTTGTTTGGTTTTCTAGCTGGAATGTCGGCTGTCGGGCTTTTTGCCTCAAGTGGCTATTTGATTTCGCGAGCCGCTCTTATCCCGCCGCTATACGCCCTCACGGTCCTAATTGCCTTCTTAAAATTATTCGGGTTTGCAAGGGCTTTGGGACGTTATGCGGAGCGTTACTATTCTCATCGCGCGACTTTCACGATGTTAAGTAATATTAGGGTGGCCTTTTTTGAGAAACTGGAGCCTTATGCTCCGCGTGTTTTTCAAAAATACAGGAGTGGTGATCTGCTGGCTCGGATTGTGGGAGATGTGGAAAGTCTGCAGAATTTTTTCCTCAGGGTCTATTATCCTCCGGTAGTTCTCGTGGTTATCTTTTTAAGTACGATAGTGTTTACATCCATCTTTTCTACATCCATTGCGATCGTACTGCTTCTTGGGCTGGTCCTTACAGGAGTGTTTGTTCCCTATTTATTTTCATTACGGCAGAGAACGATTGAGAATAGAGTAAGGGAATCGCGAGGAGAGTTATCGATAGATATAACGGAATTTCTTTATGGATTCCGTGATTTGAAAATCTATCAGCAATTGGAGGATAAAGAAGAACGGCTGCATGAATCCTCTGCTTCTTATATTAGAGAACAGGAGCGGGAGGGTATGCAGAGAATCTTCAGCCATTCTGTTAATACGCTCGTGTCTTTACTAGTCTCATGGGTGGTATTGGGACTGGGTGCTTATTTGGTTGCCAGGGGCGATTTAAATGGCTTGTTTTTAGCGATGCTTGTGATGATTTCGCTGACGGTATTTGAAAATGCTACTCCCATGGCCGTCCTTCCCAGTCACTTAGAAGACAGTAAACGTGCTTCCGGACGACTGTTTTCCATAGGCGATGAAATGATTGAGGATAAAGGCAGGCTGCATCTGGAAGGCGGGGAGTCATACGGATTTGAATTGAGCGGAGTAGATTTTCGTTTTCCTGAGGAAGAGCGGCAGACTTTGCAGCAAGTAAATTTAAAAATTCCAGCCGGTTCCAAGACTGCTCTCGTCGGTCCGAGTGGGTCAGGGAAATCAACTTTACTGCAGTTGCTCTTAAAAATTCATACCTCTGATCAAGGGGAGATCTGGTTGAATGACCATCCAATGGAGCACATTGATGAAGAGAGTATTTGGAACAGGAGCAATGTCGTTCTACAGGAAAATCACTTCTTTTTTGGTACTGTTCGGGAGAACCTGCAATTGGCTAAAGATGACCTTACGGATGAGCAAATGCTGGACGTACTCCGTGACGTAGAGCTTGGCTCTTTCCAGTTGGACTACCCTGTATTTGAAAAGGGAGAAAATCTCTCTGGTGGAGAGAAACAGCGCCTGGCAATTGCGCGGGCGATGCTGAAAGGGGAACAACTCTGGGTACTGGATGAACCTACTTCTTCTATAGATGCTCTAACTGAACGGAAAATTTATGAACGTTTGTTTAAGCAAGCGGAAAGGGATACTCTGATCCTGGTTAGTCACCGTCTTACAGGTCTTGAACTTATGGATCAGATTATTGTGATGGATGAAGGTACGATTGTGGAAAAAGGAACTTACAATGAATTGATGCATAAGCAAGGCTACTTCTATGAAATGAAACAAATCGAAAAAAGCATCTTCGGATAAAAGCAAGATGAAGCAAAAAAATCCCACCTCAGGTCATCCAGAAAATGGATGGCCTGAGGTGGTTTAATTTTCCGGAAACCAGGGAGGAGACTTGGAGAGATTCCCTGACTGCCGCTTGGTTCACGATTAATAGTAGTACGGATAATATGGATACTGATAGTAAGGATAAGGAGTAAAGTAAGGAAAAAGGGCAAGGGCAGTTAATCCTGCAATGGGTAGTACAGACCGCCGGAAACGACGAGCTCTTCTTCGACCATAACCGAATTGACGATCGTTCGAACTTGAGCTTTTAGCTTCAACTTTTTCATCTACCATAACATCTTCACTGATCAGCATCGTGATCTTATCATTTCTCACATCAATGATAATTCCATCCACTGTGCTCCCGTCCTCAAGCGTAACCATAACGTGGTAATCCTTGTGTTGTTCGCACTGGCTTTCAGTAGGTTTCATGTGAGACGGCTGCTGGTACATATTCCTTTCGTCTGTCACTGTTAATCAACTCCTCACAAAACCATGATATTCACCCATGAAAAATTTGTGACAAACATCCAGCAGCCATGATGTTTTTCTATCCATATTTTAGTAAAATGTAGAAAAAGGAAAGGTGAGGTGGAGGCATTGGACAAGAAAGCACCGATAGAACTAGGAAACGATATCTATTTAATTGATGGGTTTGACTTAGGGTTTGAAGGCCGTACAGGTACATATGTCTTAAAGGCAGAGAAGCTTACTTTAGTAGAAACGGGCCCCAGCCCTTCTGTACCAAGAATTCTTGAAGGCTTGAAGGATTTATCCCTCGCCGCTGAACAGGTGGAGTATATTATTTTAACTCACATCCATCTGGATCATGCAGGTGGGGCAGGCTTGCTCCTTCAGGAATGCCCAAATGCTAAAGTTATTGTGCACGAAAGGGGAAAGCGGCACTTAGTTAATCCTTCCAAGCTGATTGCGGGCGCCCGGGCTGTATATGGAGATAAATTTGATCAGCTGTTCGACCCCATTCTTCCTGTTCCTGAAGAAAAAATACTTACGAAATCGGATGGAGAGACACTGGATATTGATGAGAACCGCCGCTTAACTTTTTATGATACTCCTGGACACGCGAAGCACCACTTAGGAATCTTTGATTCAGCAAGCCAGGGGATTTTTACCGGAGATACTGCAGGCATCCGCTATCATCAAACTGAGCATACTGGCTTAACTTTTTTTCTGCCTACTACATCACCGAATCAATTCGACCCGGAAGCGATGAAGCAATCGATTGAGCGATTTCGCGCAATGAACCCGAAGCGGCTGTTCTTTGGTCACTTTGGTAAAACTGAAAATCCTGAAGAAGCTTTTGATGAAGTCATTGAATGGATTCCGATTTTTGTGGAGGAAGCGCGTACAGCATGGATCGAGAACGAAGGGATCGCAGGTATTGAAGAGCGGCTCCATAGACGCATTGTGGAATATTTAAATGGAAAAAACATTACGGAAGACCATCCAGTTTTCGAATTACTGCGCTTAGACTTTGAAGTCTGCGCTATGGGACTGGCCGATTACCTTCGTAAGCAGTTATAATGACTATTATAAAACGTTTGATTAGGATAGCTGGCCTTAATGTAGCCAGCCTGTTCTATACTTTTAAAAAAGGATCATCAATTTACTGCTAGATTTGATAAACTATTAGATAGAACATAAATATCAGGAGGTAATGTTATGAGCAAAAGAGAATTTGTGACAGCCATTAATTGCATGGATGGAAGAGTCCAGCTGCCGGTCATCCATTGGATGCAGGAGAAGTACGATGCTGAATACGTAGATATGATTACAGAAGCAGGACCGACTCGTTATTTACTTGAGGGTTCGCCGGACAATTTAGAAGCCATGCAAGCTAAAGTGGGAATTTCCTGTGAAAAACACGGATCTGACATTATTGCAGTGGTCGGTCACCATGACTGTGCAGGTAACCCTGTTCCCAGGGAAGAAAAAGTAAATCAGATTAAGCAATCGGTAGAGCTTGTCCAGTCATGGGGCTATCAGGCAGAGGTTATTGGTCTCTACGTAAATGATCAGTGGGAAGTAGAGTTTATTTTATAGAGACTTAAGTACTTAGTTGTGAAATAAACAGGGGCTTAGAGTGGATAAAGCAGAGAGTCAGATGGAGCAGGCCAGCTGGTTTGAGACAATAGAAAATGAATGTGATCTATTTTTTAGAACTGCAAAGGCTCTCTCCAATGATAACTGCCAAATGTTGCCGCTATCTTTGTGAAGATTGCGAGCATAGTTGAAAGTCAAAATAAATGCTGCCTATTCGCAAGTTACAGATAACGGATCACGTCATAGAGCTGCCCGACTTGAAGAAAGAGAGTTGATCTGTCTGGTACCGTTTGAGAGACCCCCTCATCTGTTGTAAAATAACTGATTAGTGAATCTAAGAGGAAACAGGGTGTTAGATGTGACTAGATATATTGTAGTAGGTGCAGGGATTCTTGGTGCTTCAACGGCATATCACTTAGCGAAAACGGGGGCTGAGGTGACTATCATAGACCGAGAGGATCAGGGGCAGGCCACAGAAGCGGCTGCGGGTATTGTTTGCCCGTGGCTTTCCCAGCGTCGAAATAAAAAGTGGTATCAGCTTGTTAGAGGAGGCGCTAATTATTATCCGGACTTAGTGCAATCGCTGCTGGACGATGGAGAAGCAGAAACAGGATACAAGAGAGTCGGAGCTATCAGTTTGCATACCGATAAAGATAAGCTGGATAAGATGGTAGAAAGAGTATTAAAACGTAGAGATGATGCGCCTGAGATCGGAGAAGTAACCCAGCTTTCCCCTGCGGAAACGTACAAGCTTTTTCCGGTACTTTCAGAGAAGTATGGGGCGGTGCATGTAAGTGGGGGAGCCCGAGTGGATGGGCGCTTAATGAGAGATGCTCTGCTTAATGCAGCCAAGAAGCATGGGGCTGTTCTTGTTAAAGGAGAAGCTTCTCTTGTATATAAAAAGGAAGATACCAGAGGCGTCCAGGTAGATAGTCAGTTCTATGCTGCCGATCAAGTGATCGTGACAGCAGGAGCATGGGCGAAAGAGTTGTTTACTCCTTTAGGTATTGATTTTAAGGTTACCTTCCAAAAGGCGCAAATTGTCCATTTGAAACTACCGGAGAAAGACACAAGTGAGTGGCCTGTAGTTATGCCTCCCACCAATAAGTATTTGTTAGCTTTCGGCGGAGGTAGAATTATCGCTGGATCCACACATGAAGATGACACGGAATTTGACTATCGGACGACTGCGGGAGCCATTCATGAAATCTTCGACCAAACACTCAGCTACGCACCTGGCTTATATTACAGCTCCCTTCTTGAGACACGTGTAGGCTTCCGGCCGTTCACGCCTGGGTTTCTTCCGGTGTTTGGTTATGTACCAGAGCATCCCGGACTGCTGGCAGCTAACGGTCTCGGGGCCTCTGGATTAACTTCCGGTCCATTTCTCGGCGCTGAACTTGCCAAACTTGCTCTAGGTCAGGAAACTGAGCTTGATCCTGCTGACTATGATCTATCAGAAGCAATAGAGATTATGAACTAGAATGAATGACGATCCTCAGAATACGCCGTTCACTCTCACTAGAGAGGACGTATATTACAACTTGACGATAAAAAGACCAAATCACGATGTGATTTGGTCTTTTTATCATGTTAAGACAAGGCGACAGGGTGACAACGTGGATTCCCTGTTAAACTTCCTGTTTTCACCCTTATGATAATAAATGGAAATTTCAATGAATATAGAAAATGTTAGACTGGTCCATGTTTAATAAGGTGCTGATCCTAAGATTTTAATTCTGGATAATCACAATACTCAATGATAGTTCCTTCTGTATCGGCTGGGTTTAAATAAATTAAACGCCTTCCATGCTTATTTGTTCGAAGTGACCATTCTAGTGTGCGGATACCTTTCGTTTCAAGTTCTTTCAAAGCTTGATCAAGATCTCCTACATGATAGGCCACATGATGAACGCCTTTTCCTTTCTGCTTAATAAACCTGGCAATAGGAGAAGTTGTATTATTAGTAGGCATGAGAAGTTCAGTCCTGTCACCATCGATATCAATGATGGCAATTTCGCTTTCCACGCCTTCTGCTTCGCTTCGGTAGCGGTCGATTAACGTTCCGCCCAATTCATTCGTATGAAATTCGATACTGTCTTCTATATTGCGAACGGCAATGCCGATGTGATCTAATTTTTTCTTCATCCAAGACCTCCTTCTGGGTACGAATTATTCTACCATATGGCCCTTTTTCTGCTGCAAGATCCCAGCATTCTTATTCCACTAACTGAATTGTACAAGATAGAACCTTTCTGCGACATAGAATAGTAGCAGGAGATGAGACTCTATGCTGGATTAGCAGCAGCTGCTTTATTCGAACGTGGTCCTCCGGCCGTTACCGTACTTGTCGTTGTACTGGTTTTAGCTGTACTCTTGTTCATTATCTATATTCTGTTTGTTTGCAGACTTTTCGACTGAAACTGCGGCCGACCTCACCATAAATAATACCTGTAACTTTTGGAGAGCCCTTTCCGAGGGGGTTCCCTACATAAAGAAGGCTGACATCCTGCTCGGATATCAGCCTTCCTCTACTATTAACCCAGTTGTTTAACAAGTTCTTTCGCGACAGCCTCAGTAGACTGAGGGTTTTGACCGGTAATCAAGTAACCGTCTACTTCATAATGAGTACTCCAGTTAGGTCCTGAAGAAACTGTGGCTCCTAGTTCATTCAATTTACTTTCCAATAGGAAAGGCATGTACTGATCAAGAGTTGTTTCAGCTTCTTCGGAGTCCGTGAAGGCACTGACGCGTTTGCCTTTAACCAGTGGTTCTCCATTAGATAAAGTAGCTCCTGTAAGTCCGGCAGGACCGTGACAGACGGCCGCTACATATTTATCAGCTTCGTAGAAGTTACGAAGCAGTTTTTGAAGAGTTTCATTATCAGGAAAATCGAACATAGTTCCATGTCCGCCTGGTAAGAAAACAGCGTCAAATTGTTCAGCTGAGAAATCAGCGATTGGTGCTGTGCTTTCCAGGTGAGGTTTTGTATCTAAAATTTCCTGAGGCTCATCTTCGCTCACACTGTTTGGATCTACAGGGACGACTCCACCGTTAGGGCTTGCTACAGTTACTTCATAACCGTGCTGTTTAAATTCATTGTAAGCCTCTCCGAATTCGGAAAGCCATACGCCTGTAGGTGTTTCATCAGTGATTTTATCATGATTAGTAAGCACCATTAATACTTTCTTAGCCATACAAAAATCCTCCTTTAATATAAGAAACGTTTGTAAAAGTTTTTATTTAACGCAGCATCATGCGCTAAAAGAATAATTCCCAATAAAAATGTGGAATAAACATGGGCAGAACATGGTTGACAAGAAACACATTCCTGCATACGATAGATGTATATATGAATATATGTGCATATAAGGATGGTGTAGAGTCATATGGATAATGAACCGAAGAAAGAAGATCAAAAGAAAAAGGAAGAAGTAGAAGGGCTGGATGAGGAGACGCTGTTCGTCGTTTCCCAAACGTTTAAAGCTTTATCTGACCCGACACGCATACGAATCTTACATCTTCTATGCGAACAGGAGATGTCCGTCAACCAAATTGCAGATAATTTAGAGTTGAGACAGTCAACCGTTTCACATCAGCTGAGATTTTTGAAGAACTTGCGTTTAGTTAAATACAGAAGAGCAGGAACAACACTATTTTACTCTCATGATGATGAGCATGTCATCAATGTCCTACAGCAAACGATCAATCACGCTCTACATCACTAAAGGAGAGGGAAAGAATGAAGGAATACAAACTCCAGGGGCTGTCCTGTGCAAATTGTGCAGCCGAAATGGAAAGCGAAATTAAAAAGTTAGATCACGGGGACGCTGCACAGCTGAAATTTAATTCAAGTAAACTTGTGGTCCATGAACAAGTAAACTTAAATAAAGTGCGTCAAATATTAAAATCAGATGGAGCCTCGCTTGTAGAAATGAACGAGCATGGAGAGAACGGTCACAATCACTCTCACGGTTCCAATATGAAGATGCTGGTTTTTCTTTCAAGCGTAATTTTTGGACTCACGTTTTTATTGCAAAGTCATGTTTCAGGTTATGTGTTAATTATGATGTACGTAGCTGCCATGGCTCTCAGTGGTTATCAGACATTTATTAAAGGTGCCAAAAATTTAGTTAAGTTGAAGTTCAATATTGATACGTTAATGACAATTGCATTGGTAGGAGCCGTAGCTATTGGAGAATGGCGTGAAGCCACAATTGTAGCGATCCTATTCGGTTTAAATGAATACTTGGAAGGTCTCGGTATGGAAAAAGCAAGGAATTCAATGGAGCAGCTGCTAAAAGTAGCTCCTAAACAGGCCACTCTGATACTTGAGAATGGATCCGAAAGAGTTGTACCGATCGAATCACTGCAAGAGAATGATGTAGTACTCGTAAAAGCTGGTGAAAAGATCCCGTCCGATGGGATCGTGATAGAAGGGTTCAGTTCCGTGAATGAATCGGCTATTACCGGCGAATCACTGCCGGTCGAAAAGGCGTCGGGGGAAAACCTGTATGGAGGCAGCATTAATAACGAAGGCCTTCTAAAAGTGAAAATAACCAGAGCTTATGAGGATTCCTCCTTAGCGAAAATATTACATTTAGTCGAAGAAGCACAGGAAATGAAAACACCAACCGAATTGTTTATTAATCGTTTTGCTAAGTACTATACCCCGGCGATCATGCTGATTTCCCTTCTGGTTATGGTCCTTCCGCCTTTGTTATTCAGTATGGAATGGGGGGCAGCACTTTATCAGGGGCTTGCGGTGTTAATTGTTGGCTGCCCGTGCGCGCTCATTTTATCTTCCCCGATTGCTATCGTGTCCGGAATTACAAAAAACGCCCGCAATGGGATATTGGTTAAAGGCGGCGTATTTTTAGAGCAGCTGGGTAAAATAGAAAGCATTGCTTTTGATAAAACAGGCACATTGACTAAAGGAGAACCTACCGTTCAGACAGCGAGAATATATGATGCTGAACGCTTTTATTCAATAGCTGGTTCTATTGAAAGGAATTCATCCCATCCTATTGCCAAAGCAGTAATGGCTGAAGTTAACACGAAGATCTCAGCATTAAAAGAGCCTTCAAAAGTAGAAGCGTTACCAGGGAAGGGAATTTACGCTGAAATTGATGACACCTCTTATTATATGGGCAGCGAACAGACGATTCCTCACTTGAATTTATCCAACGAACAGCAAAAGGATATTGAGTCATTAAAAGAGGCAGGATACACGCTGGTCATTGTTTCAAGTGAAGAGGAGATTCTTGGGATATTAGGGATCGCGGACGAGATAAGAGATGAAAGTAAGTCCCTGATTAACGACCTGCATTTGGCAGGAATTAAGCATACGATTATGCTTACTGGAGATCATGAAAAAACAGCGGAAAAAGTAGCTGGTGAAATTGGGTTAACCGATGTATATGCTGGTTTACTTCCTGAGCAGAAAGTAGAACAAGTAAAAAGACTAAGTAAAGGTACCAGGCTTGCTATGGTAGGTGACGGAATTAACGATGCACCCGCTTTGGCTACAGCGGATCTCGGCATTGCTATGGGGAAAGGAACCGATAGTGCGATTGAGACAGCTGATATTGTCCTTATGCAGGACCACCTGGGTAAACTGCCAAGTTCTATAAGAATTGCCAAGCAAGTGAATCGAGTTGTTAAGCTTAACATTACTCTTGCTTTAGGATTGAAGCTTGTCGCGTTACTCCTGACGATTCCAGGATGGCTCACACTATGGGTAGCTATCTTATCAGATATGGGGGCTACGATTCTTGTTACCCTTATCAGCTTAACAGTCTTAATGAATAAGACAAATAAAACATCATTTGTTAAAGAAGAGGAAAAGGAAGTGCAGCCGCAATCATAAAGAGAAGTACCATTAAGTTGTTTGATGGACTGGATAGCTGTGCTATGCACTTCTTTTTCCAACTGAGTTAAATCAAGTGAATTTTATCAGTCATAGGACGACGGCTCTCATTTCCCCCTTACTGAAAACCTCCGCAGCAAAAAGCAAATAAGGAAAATAAACCCCCCTCAGGTCATCCATAATATGGATGACCTGAGGTGGGTTTATTTGGGAATTACCTGGGCGTTGTGACTGGTTTTCATTTATTAGAAGTCAAAAGCGTTTGGCTGCGTTAAAATAAGGGAAAAGGTTTAATTAATCTAGTATGGGTGCGGGGGTATTGAAGCCCGGAAGATGATGGGTTTATTTCCGTTAATCAAATAGAGAAAACATACATATTTTAACGCGAATCTGACGACGCTAACTATTATATTATGAGTGAGGAAACAACTATGATAATACATTTTGATCAATTCAAACATTTGAATATAAAGCGCATGTACGGTCCTGATTACCAGGAAGTGGTACATCTGGCCTTTCACTCTAAACGAGTAGAGAGGAATTTTGCTTTCTTCAGTATCAAAGGAGAGAGTTTTAATGGAGATCAGTACGTAGCAGAAGCGGTTCAAAATGGCGCATCACTTATTATTGGCGTGAACGAATCGTTATTTTTTGAGCTTAGTCAAACTTACCCTCATTGTACATTTATTGTGGTGGAAGACGTTAGAGAAGCCATGGCTTCTTTTTCAAAATTTTTCTTCGGCCAGTCAGATGAACGTCTAACGACGATTGGGGTAACAGGTACAAATGGCAAGACTACAGTAACGGCCTATGTGCGTTCACTATTAACACTTCTAGGCATGAAAACGGGATCGATTGGAACAACAGGAATTTGGTCGTCGCAAAGAAGATTCGTTTATAAAAAGAGTACTCCTACTACTCCTGAATCTTTAGATTTGCATCATATTTTTCGTGATTTAGTTGAGGAAGGCGACCATGCGGCAGTTATGGAAGTATCATCCATTGCTCTTGATCAACAGCGTGTAGAAGGAATCACGTTTGATGTAGCCATTCACACTAATTTTTCCGAAGAACATCTTGAGTATCATAAAACCATTGATCACTATAGAGAGTGCAAGATGAGGCTTTTCCATCAATCCGTTCATAAAGTGGTTAATATAGATGATGATGGAATGGGAGAAGATCTCTTAAAACTCCAGGATGAAAACATGATTACCTACAGTATTCAATCAAATAGTGAGGCTGACCTTAAAGCAGAAAATATTGAAGTGACAGAAGAAGGCTCAATTTTTGATTTATCTTTCAATGGAACTACAAATAAGGTTTATGTACCTGTGTATGGAACCTATAATGTCGCAAATGTACTGTCGGCTATTGGGACATCCCTGCTGCTTGGGTTTACGCTGGGTGAAGTATTAAACGTTCTTCCAAAGCTTGAGGGACCAGAAGGAAGGTTCCAGGTGATTCAGACTCCGCACAACCAAAAAGTTATTTTGGATTATGCTCATACCCCGGTCGCTCTGGAAAGGTTGTTGGAAGAAGTAAAGAAACTGGACTATCGCCAGTTGATTGTTATGATAGCCGGCATTGGAATTCGTGACTTTAATAAGATGCCCAAAATGGCTGCCGCGATTGAAGGAAAAGCCGATCAAGTGGTTGTAACTGTTGATCATCCAGGTTACCACCATCCCAAGGTTATCATCGACCAGGTAATGACTGGTTTTAAAGAACCTGAAGCTCCTTATATTCATACAGCGCAGACCCGTGCTGAAGGAGTGAAAAGATCTCTGGAACTCGGTAAGGAAAACGACATTATTCTTCTTACCAGCGGCTGTATAAATAATGCCCAGATTGTAAGAGGAGAAGAAATTCCTCATTCTGATGAAGAGATCATTGACAGCTATTATCGTCCTGTTATGTTATAAATCAAGGGAAGGCTGGAGACACTCCGAGCCTTCCCTTTGGGTTAATCAAACGTTTGTTTAACTAGTTGCCGGTAGTTATAAAAAAAAGCCGGGACATCTTCCTCTTTTAATCCGTCAGCCATCATGTCTGATATAGATTGATAATACCACTTCTGGTGTTGATAATCAGCGTTAAAGTTACTCCAAATTTTATCCCCATATACCTCGAGATCCTGAATCAATGATTGAAGATTATCCAATTTGTCGGCGACTATTAATGCTTTAATCTCCATCGAACCTTCTTTAACAGATTGGATCGTGTGGCTTTTACGTTCGTTCCAGGATTTGCTCTTATCTTCTGTGTGAGCAGCTACTAATGCTTTAACATCTTCTCCAAATTCTTTTTCAATGTCTTGTAGTGTGTAAGGCGTGTCTTCTGCTACGTCATGAAGATATCCTGCGCATACTACTTCTGGTCTGAACCCTGCCTTTAGCAATGATTCTGCCACTCGTTCAGGGTGAACGATGTAATCCGTATTTGAATTTTTTCGCTTTTGCCCTTTGTGGGCTTCTGCAGCAAAATGTCTCGCTTTCTCAATCATCAGATCGCCTCCTATGTAAGAGCTTCTTGCTAATTATTAAACACCACGTGCAGAACAGTTGCAAATGAAAGCGAGTGTTGCTTAAATAGGACATGGTATTATATAATTAATAGGTTTAATCATTATACTAAAGGGGAGCAATGGAGATGGAGACATTTGAAGTAACGGCACAGCCGCCGCAAAACTCAGAGCCTGTCGTATTAATTATTGGTAAAATGGACGGAATACACCTGGGGCATCAATACCTTCTGAATGAAGCGAAAAAACTGGCTTCCTCTGAGGATCAAATTGCCGTTTATGGATTTTCCGATCATCCTAAATGGGTGCTAAAAGGAGACCCTGAATATGCTTCATCTCTATCTTCTTATCAAGATAAAATAAGATTGCTTCAAGGGTACGGAGTGGATCGTTACTACCATGTTCATTTTACAAAAGAATACGCGAAAACTCCTCCGGAAGAATTCGTCTTTGAGCATTTAAGTCAATTAAATATTTCACACATTCTTGTTGGGGAAGGATTTCGCTTCGGTAAGGGAAGAGGCTCTGATGCAGAGGGGCTCGCAGAAATATGTCAGGAAATAAATGTACCGGTGAAAATCGTGCCTCACCTAAAATTAAACGGGGAAAAGATCAGCAGTACAAGAATACGATCTCTCGTTCACGAAGGAAAAATGGAAGCCGTGCAATCCATGCTTGGACGTCCTTTAGAAATTACAGGAGTAGTGGAAAAAGGGGAGCAGCTGGGCCGTGAACTAGGGTTTCCTACCCTGAATTTGGGAGATATTAAGGAATATGTAGAAGTAAAACCGGCTGTCTATCTAGGAGTGGTTAAACTTCACCGGGAAGCTCCCGAACATTATTATACGTTAATTAGTGCCGGTTACCGTCCAACGGTAAATGGTGACTCTTATAAAGTTGAAGCGTATATGCTGGATTTTTCAGGAGATGTGTACGATCAGACTGTATCTGTAAAGTTCCTGCGTCATCTCCGTGATGAGGTGGATTTTAAAGGAATGGATGCACTGGTAGAAGAGATGAAAGAGGACGAACGTTATGCACGGGAAATTTTAGGATTATCATCTTAGTCATTACAGAAAGGAGTATTTAACCATGGGGGTAGTAGTAGTCGAAGTTTGTGACGGAAACTTAATAACTGAGCTTGATATTGAAGACATTATTGAGTCCGAATACCCTGAAGTGGCGGTACTCATGAACGAATGCCTTTCCTTCTGCGGCATGTGCGCGGTCAGACCTTATGCTATTGTAAATGGCACGCGTGTTTTCGCTAAAACGTCAGAAGAAGCTCTGGATAAAATCCGTACAAAGATTGAAGAAGAACTTGCTGTGTATGCAGAGTAAGGCAGGAGAATAACATGGAGTTTTTTGATTCATTATGGAATAGTGTACGTTTACCTAAGAAGGAAGCGATGTTCCGTCTAAATCGGAAGGGAATTACAAGTACGATTATGTATTTGTTCATTTTAATGACGGTCCTGTTCCTTCCGGATATGATCGGAACGATTATACGTCTTGACTCAAACTTGACCGAAGTGTCCCGCGGCCTCTATCTGGTACAGGTATTTGTCTTCTATCCAATGCTGATTATATTTTTAATTCTTGTGGGGGTATCGGCTCTTGCAGGTGCGGCTCTGCTCATGACGAACCAGCTGGATCGTAAACTGACTTATCAGCAGTTGTGGAAGATGACAGCATATGCTGCAACCATGCCGTTGGTTTTGAGTATCCTTTTAAAAAACACACCGGTTCCCAATGGACTCAGCGCTCTTATATTTTTTTCCTTGTTTATTTATATCATGTTTCGCATGATCATTATATACCCTAAGAAGAAAGCCAAACGTTAACCGTAACGTTTGGTTATTTTATTATTTGGCTCTATTAAACGATATTGTTCATTCTTCATTACAGCCTTACCTTATTCCACAATAGGGCCGGATTGTGGAAGACTCAGTTTCGAGATATCTTTATGAGAAGAAAGCTCCTGCGGGGGATGATTCGCTTTCCGCGGGCATGTGCTGAGCCTCCTGATATGAACGAAACTGTCAACCCCTCACACTTTTGACCATCTTTAAGAAGAGAAGCATTAACGCTTCTTTTTTAAGGTCT
>NZ_JBQQCM010000022.1:0-39882 GCF_052246755.1 Halobacillus sp. B29 | reverse complement strand
GGTTTACCAGGACGGGATCTAAGTCCCACGGGCAGGGGCGTTCTACCCTGGCTACTGTAATAATAAGACCATATTAAAAATGGTCAACCAGAAATATCTAGAATTCTGGTTAACCTTATAATACGAAAGGCAGGTTAGTTGAAGACTCCGTTTCGAGATAGTTTGAATTGTGAAACGGATTTTTTATCCAAACGTATTTAAAAGGGAAGCTAATAATTTACTAAATTAGAACTTTATCGAGAGGATGGATACTTATTATTGGCGATAAGTTTACTTGCAAAAATTGCGGAAGAGAAGTAGAAAAAGATGAGAAGATGGCAATTATTGCTACACCGAAAAAGCTTAATGGATGGGCTCTTTTAAAAGCCTGGGCTCCTGAACAAATTATATATTGTTCCAGATGCTTTAGTGAGTTGGAATAATTATAGGTTACTAATTATGTGAGAGTCTCGAAACCAAGAGTTAACGAAATGGGGGGATTGCTCTATAGATAATTGCCATAATTAAGTACTATCATAAATGTAGTTTTTAACTGACAGAGCAAGATTGAGGAAGAATAAAAGCAAATAAGGGTATCAGAAGGGAAATGTAAATGATGGTCAAAAATAAAAAAATAACAGGGGATACTTATCTAGCTGTTGGAATTGGTATTGGGTTACCTTTAGGATCAGTACTTGGGTTAACTATATTTGATGACCTAGCAATCGGAGCTGGTATAGGTTTGGTTCTTGGAATAACAATTGGAACAGCAATTGACTCAAATAAAACAAAAAAAGAATAAAAAACTACTTATCCATTGTTGTACTAAAAAATAGTAAGAGATATCTCGAAGAACGTAAAGCTCGGGCGGTATATTTATTATTTCTAGCTGGATTCGTTGTATGAATGGGGGCATTATCTCTTTAAATTTGATAAGGATGAACATCTTCCTGACTTTAGTAGCTTGTAAAAGTTAGTAAATTACATAAAATATCTCGAAATCAAATGTTTTGTTAATCGGATTGAAGACACCATCTTGAGATCATAGTTTGAAATTGCATATTTTGAAACTTCACAGCAGGAAGTTCGTAATTCAAACAAAAAAAGATGAAAATCTAATAAAGGGGTGAATTATGGGCAAACAATATAATCTATGGGCGTTTTATCTAATACTTGTTTGTTTAGGCTTAGCAACTTACTCCTTGTATTCCAATATGAACAACACTTGGTTAATTGCTCCACCAAATTATATTTTACTACTAATTAGTATGATAGCCTTAACTTTAGGAGTTCTCGGATTTAAAGATAAAAGAAACTGGCGGGTAAAAACAAGAAGTTGGATAACAGTAATTATATCATCATTGACATCTATCGGATTATTTTTGGTAGTATCATTCACACTCTTCTTAACATCAATGGGCGCGGATGAGCATATACAGACGGATAGTTCTCCTGGCGACAAGTACACCATTGATTTCTACCATTATGATGCTGGTGCTGCAGGTTCATTTGGTGTGAGGGGAGAAATAAACGGACCACTGTGGTTTAAAAAACGAATTTATTTACAACCCAATATTCAACAAGTCGATGTGGAATGGGAAAATAATGATACATTATCTATAAATAATCAAATCTTAAAATTAGATGAAGGTGACACTTACGGGTATCAATAAAAGGGAACGCGAAATAATTTAGTTAAAGTAATGGATGCAAATAAAAATAAGATATCTCTCGAATTTAAGTCTTACGTAAACGACCGATATTGCTGAGTTTGTAAATCTAGAAAAGAATGATCAATATATAATTTTTAATTATATAACAAATGAATACAATGATAAATTATTACAAAATACTCCAGAAGGAAAACGAGAGTGGGTAAATATTGATAAAGCTGAGTCCCTACCGATGCAGGCATCCACTAAGATTAATTTTCCTTACTTTTTTGAAGAGGGTACTTTTTGAAATTCAAATCTATTGGGATAACGAAAATGATCAAGAAGGGGAAGGAACAATTAAACGTACATAAATTCATAATTTTGTCTTAAATGATATGTGAGTGCATCCTATATCTTGAAATTGAGTGTTCACGAAATGGGGTCATCTCTTGGAGAAATATTTTAAAGCAATCGATAACACTTACAAGGATGAAACTGCTTGTTTCTTGTTCAAATGAGCCCTCCTAAAGACAATTGAATAGGTTGTTTCCAATTATTTCAAAGGATCGGGAAGAACTCAACTTCCGCTATCCAGCTATAAAAAAAGAGCTCAGGGAAATTCTCCCTGAACTCTTTTGCTATTGAAATACATTATTTACGCTTTAACTAGAGCTTCCTTGCCATAGAAAGAGGCTTTAAAGAGCTCTTTCATTTGCTCTAGAGAAGTTTCACGCGGGTTGGTGCCTGTGCATGGATCTTCCATAGCATTTTCCGCCATGGTATCAAGATGCTTGTTGAATTCTTCTTCGGATACGCCGAAGTCCTGAAGGGTAGTAGCAAGACCGAGGTCTTTGTTCAATTGATAGATATACTCAACAAGAGAATCCGTCAATTCAGCGTCGTTATTGCCTTTCAGGTTCAGACGGCGTGCGATTTCTGCAAAACGATCTTCAACAACTTCACGGTTGAACTGAATCACGTAAGGCAGGTAGATCGCGTTGGCATAGCCATGTGGAATGCCGAACGTTGGGCCACTCTTATGAGCGAGGCTGTGCACGTTACCGAGTACAGCGTTCGCAAAGGCCATGCCTGCCATTGCTTGAATGGTGTGCATTTTCTTAGCGGCTTCCTGATCGCCTTGATAAGACGCAAGCAGGTTATCTTTAATCACTTCAGCTCCGCCTAGTGACAGAATATCCGTGTACATCGTGCGTGGTTTCGCTACATAAGCTTCGATGGTGTGCGTGAATGCGTCCATACCTGTATAAGCAGCGATGTGCTTCGGCAGTTCTTCGATCATAACCGGATCGATAATCGCAACATCCGGTGTCAGTTCAAAGTCAGCTACTGGATATTTCACATTCGTCGTTTCATCGGCAACAACGGAAAGGTTGGATACTTCAGAACCACTTCCGCTTGTTGTAGGAATACCGGCAAATTTCGCTTTGCTGCGAAGACGCGGCAGTTCAAATGGCTTAATCGCATCTTCAAAAGCAAGGTCTGGGTGCTCATAATAGAGCCAGATTGCTTTGGCAGAGTCCATTGCGGATCCGCCGCCAATGCCGATAATCCAGTCCGGCTGGAATTTCTCCAGATCTTTGGCGCCTTGTTTGACGACTTCAAAGGTTGGCTCGCTGTCGAAGCCTTCCAGTACTTCGGTTTCTATATTGGCTGCTGCCAAGTGTTCCTGTACCTTGGAAAGGTTTCCGTTACGCTTAACAGAACCTCCTCCAATAACGAGTGCGGCCTTTTTACCTTCAAAAGACTCTAACACTTCTAGTGCATTCTCTTCGAAATAAATATCGCGTGGAATTGTAAAACGACTCATAGTAAAAATAGCCTCCTTAAGTTGGCGTTATTGATTATCGTTTCTTAGTAAAAAGCTGCCCCTGCCGTTTATCGGTGGGCAATGGAAAGTTATATTCCCATTCCTACATTTTATAAACCTCTTCGATTGTTCGCAGGTTATCTGGGAAGTCTTTTCTATGGAGAAAATAACTTCCACAAGTGAGGGATTCCCTTTGTGTTTTCATTTAAACACGTGGATGTATGAGAGTGGTAAGGGAGTTGCTTCTTTCCATCTTGTTTTCCACCCCTATATTGCATCCCTTTTTCATTCGTTTTAAAATTTAATATAATTGATGAACGGTAAACACAATCGCTATGGTAGCTGTAATGGTTGGCAATCCTACCCTGGCTATTATACTATTATCTTTTACGAACACGAAAAGTAGGCAGACTCTGCTTTGAACAACTAGCCCACTCCTTTATGAAAAATGTGATTTAGTTACCAGTTTAGAAGGTATAAATAGTCACAGGCGTGGGGTGATCGTATAAAGGAAGGGACGAGAAGTTATGGTAACGGCATTGAAAATTATAGTAATCCCCCTTTATGTCTTTGGGATGAGTTTATTAATAAATCCACTGTTTAATGTAGATTTAGACATATTCGGGCATATAGCAGTGGTCATTCCTCTTACATTGATGACTTACTTTCAAGTTTTCTATTTTAATAAACGTAAAAAATAGTTCGTACCTTGACGAACTATTTTCTTAAATTTTGCTGCTGAGATTCCGATAAATGGAGAGCGGCGTTTAGACATAAAATTAAGAAGAAAACAGGCGAATCGCGAAAAGATTCGCCTGTTTTCATGATGGATTGTTTTCGGAGCCCTCCTTTAAGCTGTTCTTAAAAACGATCCTAAGATCGAGATGGCTCCAAAAACAGCGAACGTCACAGCGTAACCAATCCCTTCAATCATACTGCCTGCAAGGATAGACCCGATAACCTGGCCTATGGACAGCATAAGGAAGGGTACACCTATACCTAAAGAAGCATTACTCTCGAATACACGGATTCCCCAGACAATGAGCAAGCCACACATAAACAAGTTAGAGGTGCCAAATAACGCAGCTGCTCCTATTACGATAGGGATGCTGTCAGGTGCCCATGTAAGCAGAATCGAAGCTCCTCCCATCATTACAGCAAATAGGGTGTAACTGGATTGAAGTCCAATTCGTTCGATCACGGCGCCGCCTAAACCACTGGTTATACCGAAGAGTCCGATCGTTACCCAGAACAGAGATAATACGAGCGTACTAAAGTCCCCGCTGCTTTCTATGAAACTCCTCGAAAAAGTCCAAAAGCATGCACTGGAGATCCCCATAAGAATAGCCCCGGTAATCATGGATTTAGCTCCCTGTAAGCCTTTTGCCGATAAAAGACCGCGTTGAACTTTTAAGGAATCGTCAGGTTTAGGGATAATCCGGTAATTCCACCATAATGCGATTAACGCAATAACGGCATACAGTACGTACGTGTATCGCCAATGAGGCGTCAGCAAAATGGCTCCAACTCCTGTTGCGACTATACCTAGACTGGTACCGGAGTTTATCCACGTGTTTGCTTTTCCTTGTAAGGGTTCTTTTATCCAGAAGGCAATAGCTGCTCCGTACGGCGGAGATACGAGTCCTGTACTACCCCCTGCCAGGAGAACCCCTGCCGCGAGCATCCATTCGTTTACCGAAGCACTAATCATAAACATTCCGCTAACAGCAAAACCACCTGCCAGCATAATCATAGGTTTAGGTCCTTTATTGGTTGTCATGACGATAGAATAAATAATAGTAAAACAATAGGCAAGATAAAATAGAGAAGAAATGATACCAGAAACGGTATCAGACATTTGAAATGAGCTGGAAATGTTGGGAAGTAATAATCCGAAACTATACCTTGCTAATCCATATGTGACAGCAATCATGGTTACGCCAGGAAAGACGAGTCTCGTAAAATTCATAAACGACGATACTCCTTTTTCTTGAAACTTAGATAGAACGTTCTTTCTATCTGATTTAAAATTTTTTAATTCACACAAGCTGTATGAATGCGCACCATGAACTCTTCTATATGGGACAAGGATTTACTTATAGAAAAAACGGTATCCGAATGGATGCCGTTTACGTTTGAAAATGGGATTGAAGAGCTTTTGTCATGGTAACTGCATGTTCGGTGGCTTGTGTTGAATCTGTAATCTGAGTCATGGATGTAGCTCCTTCGATAATGAGAAGAAACTCATAAGCAAAGTTCTTATAATCTTTGATGTTGTTATCAATAGCAAGTTCCTCGAAATACTGCAGCACTTTCGATTTATGGTTTTTGGCAATATACACGATGTTACTGTCTGTATCCTGATAGACTTCAATGGCACGCAGGAACATACACCCTTGAGGGGATACTTCTTTTAAGAAGGCTCCGTGCAATTGTGCAATTCGTACAAATGGTTCGTTAGAATAGGCCACGGATGTCGAGCGAATGTATGCCCAGTACCGCTCTTCCCGGTGTTTAATGGTCTCTTCTACAAGCGTGTTCTTAGAGGAAAAGTGATTATATAACGTCATCGTCGCAACATTTGCTTCTTTAACAATTTGTTTTAAGCCTACTCCATGAAATCCATAATCATAAAATAGTTGTTCGGCCACATTTAATACTTGTTTACGTTTCTCACTCAATGGTTAAGCAAACCTCCTTTAGATAGAACGTTCATTCTATTTTCAAGTTAGCATCTATTAAAGTGTAAGTCAAAAGTAAATCGAAAAAGGTTTAGCTATGCCTAATGAGAGCAAAGCGGATCTACCGTGCACCAATGGTCCAGCGAATGGATGCAAAGGTGAAAAAAG
Organism: Halobacillus sp. B29; assembly: GCF_052246755.1. Lineage (NCBI taxonomy): Bacteria > Bacillati > Bacillota > Bacilli > Caryophanales > Bacillaceae > Halobacillus > Halobacillus sp. B29. The sequence continues at coordinate 33,571 of NZ_JBQQCM010000022.1, read as the reverse complement.
CGTGTAAAAAAAGGTATGGATCCACGTGTCGTCCAACGCGATCAGATGCCAAGACTTTAGCGGGCGGGGCATTAGAAGAGAACCTGTCTTGAAAGTCTATAATAGTCTTTCAAAATAGTTTATTTATAGGGTTTTGTACGTTGGTTGTGGGAATGGCTTCATTGACAAATAAAAAGCGATCGTTCATCACAGCCGTTGCCTGCCTATGTTTACTTTGGAATAATAGAATGAGATCAAGTGAGCGAGGCCCAACTATTTGGACTTGCTAATGATTGGAGGGGTTATTTGGTATTTGTCTATTTATCAACTTTCGTTTTGTTAGTCGGGGGCTGGGTTTGGTTTATTTATCTCAAAGAGAAAGAAAAACAGTACTCGATATTAATTTTAGTCTCGATGTCATCACCTTTTCTATTGTTTTCTGTCGCGATTAAGATTGCTGAAAATATAGGCAGTAACAGTGGAATTATTAGCTCATACTTCCTTCTGATGATTCTAATAGCTAACAGTATCCTGTTAAATTTAACGATCTTTCTAGTATCTTTAAAGAAAAAATGAAGTACTATCACATAACATTGACTATGAGTCAGGGTGGTGAAGTAACAGGGGGAGGTTGAGCGTGGCTTGCTGCGGTATGAACTTCGGAAAAATCGAAAATCCGCTCATTTGAAGCGAACATTTAGGATGCTTCAACCATGGTGTACTTTAAGACATTTTCAATTTAGATACATAGAAAAGAGCATATATTGTATGTGGTTATAATTTCCATATGGATGTAATTTTGATACGCTTGATTTACATAAGGTATGGATTAAGTAGTCATGAATTGAATCGTATTTATAAGTAACAAAGAGGGGGATGTGAATGCTGACGAAGAGGAAAACCACAGCGGGAAAGTGGCTTGTTTATGTAGGATTATGGATTTTTGCTGCTGGATTTGCGTTTAGTGAGTTCAATGGATTGGAAAGCATGTCGGATTTTCTGGAATCGGCTTCCGTCCCCCTGATCATCAACGGATTATTGATGATAATCCTATCGAATTTTTTTAATAAGAAAGGTTCAGATATTAGTAGTTGAAGATAGATCAAGGTTTTAAGTTGCAGGAGGGTTTGCATGAAAGGACATAGTTGGCTTAGTTATTGGTCCATTTCACTAAGTATCATCCCCATAATCGTATTCTATGCAGGCATGTACGGCTATATTAGAATCAATTTCACCCTATTGGTCACTTTGTTATTTATTATTCTGGCTCTATCAGTAGTCCTGGGTATCATCGGCATTGAAAAGAATTCTGGAAAAAAGCATATGATCCTGGCGGCTTTAGGTACAGTAATTGCTATTATGTCCTGTTTATTAATCGTTTCTATGTTATTGATGTCGCAAATGGCTTGATTTAAAACTCTAGAAGAATTTGACCTTTTTAGGAGGGGGAAGATCAATAGTATGGCAGCAGGACAGTTCGTATCGCTGTTTTTATTTGTTGTTATCCCGCTTTTGTTCCTTACGGTCATCGTATTATTGATCAATGTAAAAAAACGGATAGATAAAATAGAAACGAAACTTAATCACATGCCTCTGAATGAAGAAGGAAGAAATAAAGGGGATACCTGATCGTCCTAAAGGAGGAGAAAATCTTTGAAAAGAAAGACAGTAGCGCAACTATTAGTATTTATTATAGGTGGTATACTGTTTATTTTTTCTATTGAACTTCCTGTACTAGGTTTTAAGAAATTAGAGTTTATAGAGGAAACTTCAACCCGCCAGGTGAGTAGTTACAATTGGTATGGGAAGGAAATCAGTGAACAGACCTTTCAGGGTGAGCCTAAAGAAGCCCTTAACCTATTTCAAAAGCAGGACAGGCTTCAAAAAAATCAAGTGCTCATCGTTGTTTTTGCTCTTATGACTTTGGCGCTATGGTGGAGCCGGGAGAAAAAACGTTATATATATGGCAGTGCTTTTCTATTTCTCCTCTTTGTAGTGCTAGATATTATTTTGGTAAGCAAATTTAGTTAAGCTACTATAGCTCTCCAATAACTCTATTTACTGGTACTTAATTTGCCAGGAGGGTGGTTATTATGAATAACAAGAATTGCATTTTGGATTAATACTTTTCTTAGTGGCATCTACGATATTTCTAAGTTTTAAGGTGAAGGAGGTAATCCTTTGATTGTTGCTATACTCATACTCTCCGCGTTATTTTTTATAATGTTCAAAGTTCCGAAGTGGAGTTCAAAAAAACAGTTTGAAAAAAATATTCACGTACAAGTTCTTCTTGCACTTGTTACAGCTGGTTGTATCTCAATCATTGTTTTTTTCCTTGATCCAGTGAGCGTAGAAATTAGGTTCACGTTAGCAGGTATGGGGATTATATCGGTATTGGCGAACCTGAAGGCGGCTATATCTATTTACATACACCAAAAGAAGGTATCTTGATACTGAGTCTGAAAGAGCAGGAAATCTTTGCTAAGTTGAAAGAAGATTCGTTATGGAGAAGAAAACTACGAACCACGCAAAGTTTGTATTTGGAGTCGTAGTTGGAATTGTCATCTACAAAGGGATAAAAGAACTTATCCAGCTTATTGTTTAAGTGAAAATGAATCAGTGTTTGAAAATGGGTTTCAGCTTCCCTTGGAATCCATGTTTATAGAAATTGTGGCAATGGTTCCATATGGACGATGTATTGTGCATTGATAAAGGAGGGCGACTATTCTTATGGAGTAGTCGCCCTCCTTTACTTGGAGACTCTATACTGGGAGGGGAGATGCTGGAATAATTCCAGCTAATTTAAGCAGGAATTAACGTTTTTACTGTTGAACTGGCACATTAAGTACCTAATTTCTGTTTATTCGGGTGAGAGCTTAAATGGTAAAAAGGGGGGAGAATCCAATAAAATCGTAAATCGCCCTTTGTTTTTCTTCTATTAATTTAATGGGGAGTGAGAATTAATGAAGAAATTCCTTAACATTGCACTCATTGTAGGCGTCAGTTCAGGCGTAATCTACTTGGGAATTGGTTATGGGCTCTCACTATTTAGTACAGTGGAAAAACCATCCGGGCAAGAGGAGTGCATCGCATTTGATAAGCTGAGAAATAATGAACAGAATTTGTCAGTGCCATCGCTTGAGGGTTATCAAACTCGGGATGGGACGGATCAGTATTATCGATATTACGAATCTGAAGCGGATAAAGTCGTTATTCTTGTTCATGGATCAGGCTACCACAGTAAATATTTAGCGTCATTAGCTAACTATTTGTCTGGTGAGGGTGTGGCAACGGTATATACGCCCGATTTACGAGGCCATGGTCCCAATACCGAAAACCGTGGAGATATCGATTATATCGGTCAGATTGAAGAAGATTTAAATGATCTTATTTCATTAGTGGTGGATCGTCATCCCGATTCATCTATTATAGTAGGCGGCCATTCAAGTGGTGGCGGGGCGGTTATTCGCATGGCAGGAGGTTCATCCCACCATGAAGCCGTAGATGGCTACCTGTTACTTGCTCCTTATATTCATCATGATGCTCCGACTAACGCAGAAGATAGTAATTGGGCGAATGTGAACCTCCAGCGAATGATAGGATTGTCCATGTTAAATCAAATTGGGATTACTCACATGAACCATTTGGATGCTATCTCGTTCAATATGCCGAATGATGTTCGAGATAATACTGAAACATTAGCGTATAGTTATAGGCTGCAAATATCGATGCATCCACGAGATGAGTATGAAGAGGATATTGAGTCCATGGATAACCGCGTGTTCGTACTAATAGGCAGGGAAGATCAAACGTTTCAAGCCAATCAGTATGAAGAGGTATTTCACAACAATGAGAATGCAAAAATAAGAATGATGGAGGATGCGACTCATTTCGGTGTTGTATTAGATGAAAAAGCGCATCGTATTATTGCCGAGTGGTTGGAACAATAAACGATCATTTTCTTTGAAGATTTGGCAGAGGGCCTGTCATTCCTCAATTATTTTAGGAGAGAGGGAGGCCCCACTATCTAGTTCCATAAACTGAGGCTATAGTTGTAAAGTAGCTATTCCTTTATAGTGTAAACAAGTACATGAAAATTACGAAACGAGGGTTTATTTGGAAGTTACTTATCCAGCGGGTTTTAGGAACAGGTTTTTAACAAGTGTGTTAGATTTTATCATTATATTTTTAATAACAGGAATTATCTCTTATTTTCTATATGGAGTATTTTATCATTCTTCGGCAGAAGACTCCCTCTTCAAGCGCCGTGTCGAAGACCGTTGGTAAGGGGGAGATGAATGCCGTTGCCGTAAGGCGAATGCCTTTGAATATTCTCCCTTCCGTGATATTCTGAAGTAAGAACATACGTTCCTGATTAGGAGGTGGAAAGGTTGAGGCATAAAGCGTATAACTTTCGTATCTATCCAAATAAAACCCAAGAATCACTCATCGCTAAGACAATCGGTTGCGCTTGTTTTGTCTTCAATCATTTCCTCTCCGAATGGAGCAGTGCCTACAAGGAAACCGGAAAAGGTTTGAGTTACTCTACTTGTTCCAAACAACTACCCAATCTTAAAAGAGAATTCCTTTGGTTAAAGGAAGTGGATAGCACGGCCATCCAAACGTCGGTCAAACATCTTTCTGACGCTTATGAACGGTTTTTCAAAAAGCAAAACCAAGCTCCAAGGTTCAAATCAAAGAAGAACAGAGTCCAGTCCTACACCACAAAATGCACAAACGGAAATATTGCCATCCAGGATCGCAATATCAAGCTGCCTAAGCTGGGGCTTGTGAGATTTGCCAAGAGTCGTGAAGTGAAAGGTCGCATCTTGAGTGCGACGGTTCGCCGCAATCCGACCGGAAAATATTCTGTATCGATTCTTGTTAAAACAGATATTCAGGAACTTCCTAAATCCAACGCTTACGTTGGCATTGATCTCGGATTGAAAGACTTCGCTGTTCTATCGAATGGCACCACCTATGAAAACCCACGATACCTACGTAAGACCGAAAAGAAACTAGCAAAAGCTCAACGTATCCTTTCCCGAAGGGAAAAGGGATCTTCGAATTGGCATAAGCAGCGTATTAAAGTAGCCAGACTTCACGAGAAGATTGCGAACTCCCGCAAAGATTATCTGCATAAGATTTCTACCGAAATCATCAAAAACCACGATGTGATCGGGGTAGAAGATCTCCAAATTTCCAATATGCTCAAAAACCGAAAACGATCCAAATCGATTAGTGATGTGAGCTGGTCGATGTTCAGGTCTATGCTCGAATACAAAGCAAAGTGGTACGGGAAGCAGTTGGTAACCGTGTCGAAAGTTTTTGCGAGTTCACAGCTGTGTTCCAAGTGCGGATACCAAAACCGTGAGGTGAAGAATCTCGCTGTTCGAACGTGGGATTGCCCAGATTGCGGCTGTCACCACGACCGCGACCTAAATGCGAGCTTCAATATATTGAAGGAGATTCAAAGAATCCTTACAACCGTCGGTGCGACGGGGCTAGCCTAATCATTTGAACGAACCGTTAGGTTCGTGCTCTTAGGAATCCCCCAACTTCAAGGAGTGTCAGCGAGTAAGTGGGGGTAGTTCAACATGGTGATAACTCCAACCCTACTGATATTTTAGGATTATTCTATACCGTGTTATTAGCTAAAAGTATGTTAACACCAATGGTTATTGCAGTTGCACTCTTCTTCTTGATTAAGCCATAGTGAAACCCTCCTCTGATAGTAGAAATTAATAACCAATGTTACTGTTTAATGTGGCCATTGTTTCAAAACTTGTTCTTTTGCAATTTGATATACTTCTTTTTCTGAATTGTTTTTGTTAGCTATTACATTAGTTTGGTAAATTTTCCTATTTACTGTTACGTTGATTATATACTTGTACATGTTGTTCTTCCCCCTTTCTCTATACTTATATTGTAAAGGTGATTTTTTAAGTTTTGATAGATTTTACGTAAAAGTTTATTGAATTTAACTTTTAAAGTGTGATCTTTTTATAAAAGATTCGTTCAGTGCATCAAATAAGAACATGTTTTTATGTTTTGTACATTCCACATTCCTTTTTAGGTATCTTTACTCGGGAAATGCCGAATTGCTGATCTGGCTTTAACTGTTGATTAAGTCGAAGACAGAAATAGTGAGAGTCGACTTCTGTTACCACGTAATAAGGGGAGCCTTTAAAGCAAATTACTTTATTCAGAATCATCACCCTTTCTTCTAAATAACAAATCATCATATGCTGATCTCTTTCTGTTATGATCTCTATCTTCCCAGATCACAAAAAAGGTAGGGTTTTAAATACATAACCCTTAATTTGACGGGTATAAAGTTATGAAGACTGAAGATAAGGCGTAAACCATCTTATATAGGTTCCTTAAGCAATGATCCGCTATTCTTTTTAAATTGGAAGGAATATTATCTATTAATTTCAAATCATACTGAGATTATTAATGGAAATCTATACCTTCTACAGAACCTCTATTCAAATGTCAAAAAGACAAATTTAAGTACCATTTATTTATTAACACATTACTCAACGGATTTAAAAGATAGGTAGCTGATCCTGATACAAATGTTTTCTGATTGGAGCATCGATAAATCTAAAAGAGGGTGGGGTCAAGCATATAAGCAGTATCAAGTGGATACAGAAAGTAAAGCTGGTGGTCCATAATGGAAAACGGAGAATGGAAAGAGTTCAATAAGAAGATTACAACTGAAGTTTTCGAGGAGTATAAAGAGAAGTATAAAAAATAATTTCAAACACCAGTTCAGTTAAAGATAGGATGATGGAAATGAGGCGAAGAGACCGCAAAGGGAAGGGTAAATATGGGTTCAGGGACTTTGTGTACGATGTGTTGTACCTTTTACCTGAGATAATACTGTGGCCATTCAAAATAATAGGCAAATTAATTAGACTCATATTTAATGCTTGGAATTAATTCCGAACCTGCCTAAAACAATTCAAAATAATAGGCAAATTAATTAGACTCATATTTAATGCTTGGAATTAATTCCGAACCTGCCTAAAACAATTCATAAAAAAGTTAAGTTTGACGATATTCAATTAATGGGTGCGATAGTAATAGAAGAGCAAGAAATATCTCGAATCTGAGAATTACATAAACTGGGGCTATTATTCAATATAAACAATCGCTTTTTAACTAACGTAGCAGTTTAATTAAGACAGATGGTTTTAATAGATACAGAAGCATCAAGAGGGTGAGAGTGTTATGTTTTTGGTAAAAGGAATGAATTTATTTTCGGTAGGTTTAGTATTAGTTACTCTTTTGCTTTCAGGTTGTGATAGTAATGACAAACCAATGAAGAATAATTATTACTTATCATTATCAGGAGAAAGTGAGCATTGGGAAGTGGATTCCTATGATATTGAAATTAAACCCGATACTTTCAAAGCTGGAAACGGAAGCCTGACTATGAAGAATAAAACGGAGAATAGCGCTGATTTCTTTAATATTGAAGTCTATGCTGTTATAGATAATGAAGATAAACTGGTTCAGGCAAAGTCAGTAAAGGGAAGTGAATTAGACATAACCCAAATGACTACGGGAGCAACTGGAGGTGGAACTTTTTTAGAAGTTAATGGAGTACCTATTTCACTTGAAAATGTTAGCGACATTTATATGAGTATTGAATGGCAAGATAAAAGTAAGACAATGGAAGAGAAAATAGATCTGTATAATCAAGAAGGGTTTTTCAACTGACGGCTGTGTTAGTTGAAGGTTTGCTTCAATATATCTCGAAGTCCAGTTTTCAAGATAAAGGGGCGCTCGTTTCAATAAAGATGATGATTCTTTACTAAAGGAGCAGTTTACTTTAATAAATGGAGCTGGTAGATAAAATGAAATGTCTATGTATACAACAGGAAACAAATGAATTAAAAGTAGAGGGAGATGTGAGCGCAGACCCTATATGGTGTAATCGCTGTAATTGTAACCTTGACATAGAAGAGATTCCGATTGAATTCGACTTGAAGTTTGAGTTAATGAAATGGATTGAGAAGTATGGTGAATGGATGAATTGGGATAAAGATGGAATAGTTCCTAATGGTGTTAAACTCGAAGAAGAGCATAATAAAGAAGGGTTGAAACTAACAGAAAAAGTACAGAAAGAACTTGAAGGAAGATATAACGTTTCATTTTCACCTTCAACATTTGCAAAGGAATATGGATAGAATACAGTAAATTGTATTAACGGGTAGCTAAAAGCTTTAGGAAGTAAATAAGAGTGAGGAGGGTTGCAGAGTGAAATTGAGTAAAGACAATCAGTACCTTAAAAGACTAAACCTAAAAACAGAAAGTATAAACTCATATGAGACTTTTCCATTTAGTTTATCTGTTATTAGGAATTTTAAAGAATTGCTATTTCATCCTAATGTTACCTATATTATCGGAGAGAACGGAATGGGTAAGTCAACACTGTTAGAAGGTATTGCTATTAAACTCGGCTTTAATCCCGAGGGTGGAACTCTCAATTTTAATTTTTCCAATTATGATTCTCACTCTAACTTAGAACAATATTTACTATTGTCCAAGGGGACTAGAAAGGCAAGAGACAGCTTTTTCTTTAGAGCTGAAACTTTTTACAATTTAGCTACGAACATTGAAGAGTTAGATAGTGACTCGTCATTTGGTCCGAAAATTGTCGATTCATTTGGTGGAGATTCATTACATGAACAATCACATGGAGAATCTTTTTTTGCAGCATTTAACAACCGTTTTCAAGGGAATGGTTTATACATTTTAGATGAACCAGAAGCTGCTTTATCCCCGTTAAGACAAATGTCTCTGCTTTCCCGCATACATGAACTTGTTAATAAAGGTTCTCAATTTATAATATCTACTCATTCTCCAATCATCATGGCTTATCCAAATTCAAAAATTATACAACTTAGTGAAGAAGGAATGAAAGAGACAACATTAGAGAATACCGATCACTACATGATTATGAAGCAATTTTTTGACGACAAAGATCGGCTATTACATCACCTATTTAAACAAGACAGTTGATTGTAATAAATAATGAAAGGTTTACTCAACTATTTTGAGTTCGGGTTTCTAATGAAGGGGCGCTATAAGTTCTTCTATAAGCGCTTTTCAGCGCAAAAGACAGAGAGTTTATTCGACTAAATTTCAAATGTACACACTTCTACTAAAACAAGGAGCCCTTTTCCATCAGCATCTTCAATCTAACCAAGAGTGATGGTATAGACTACCTCCCTCTCTTTTTATACCAGTTTATTCTTATCGTAATGTTTCCGGGCCTTCACCCGATTTCCACAGACGCTCATCGGACACCATTTGCGTTTTCCTTTCTTGTCCACAAACAACGCTAAACAAGTTGGATTCTCACAATACTTTACTTTAGAAAAAATCCCATTCTCGTATGCCTGGAGCATGAAGAAAGTCAGTTAAGTAAATAAATCCATCTGTCCCTCCCCGGCGGGGCACGGGAACAAGCGATCTGGAAGAAATTATAAAAGGGGGTGTGATCTCAGTGTGTGTTTCTAATGAATAAATGGGGGGATTACGGATCGAAATATGATGGAAATAGCTTCTCCATTTTGACTAATCAAGTTACCCAATAAAAAACCGCAAAAAGATGCTGTTTGCGGTGTGGTTTGATTAGTAAGTGGCTTTTCCATATGCAGTAGCTGTGAGGGTTGCTTGACCGATAACCGATAAATTATCAGTCTCATCTATTTTGTAGACGGAGAGAAAATAGGTTACTTTTTTCTCGTACAGCTGAATCGGATCAACATAAAGCACTGGAATCGGCTGACCGAGAGCATCGCTTCCTGCTCCGTCGATCTCTATATCAGCGCTGTAAATGATATTTGCGGAATTGATGCTGTTTTTGTAGATCCGTACTCCGATACTTCCAGGTGTTACTGAATTATTGTTCACAAGAAACAACCCGTTTAAAGAGACGGCACTACCAGCTTTTAAATTTGTGAGTGTAACTGTAGAGATAGTGAGACCTGGAGCAACCGGAATAGGAGCATTTGTAGTAAAGTCTTCATTTGCATAATCGAACTGGATGCTCTGACTGTCTTTCTTTATATACTCCCAACATTTATATTTAGTATTCCAACTTGGGTAACAAGGGGAACAATAGGGGAATTGAGAAAAATTTACTTTATTACTGTCCAAAAAAAATTTCCTTTCTATAAAAATGTATGAGTAAGATAGCTCTTTCTATTCTATGTTTGAGGGATGGAAGTGAGAAAGACAAAAACCCAGGAAAACGATAATAATAGGTAGACTGCAACTTTCAGATTTTCATGGAGGTTTTCTTTTCCAGGAACGCTACCAAAATATTAGATACTTATGTTAAAGTGTTTTTCACCGTTGAGTCTTACGTTATAAGCTCATGCAGTGGATTTGATATATCTCAAACTTTTACTAATGAAGAGGGGTACCTATCTCGCTTGAAAACATTAGTGATACATATTTTTTTACATTCATGAGATGGGAGATAAAGCTGGAAATCGTGAGGTGCGGGGTAATTATTGAAGATAGGCCAGGGTGAATTCTTTTACAGAGAAGAACACGATATTTGGTGAATTCCCGGTAGCACATTAGAGGTAAGAGAGACATTTGAAGACACCGTTAGACGAGATTACATGACTAATATACAGGAGGCTGCCATGACAACAAACATTTATATGGTGCGACACGCTCATTCTACATATACACCAGACGAATTAAATAGGCCGTTATCAGCAGAGGGAACTAAAGAAGCGGCTAAAGTCAGCGCACGGCTCATAGACGATAATATCGAGCACGTGATCTCGAGTCCTTATTTAAGGGCCATACAGACGGTTGAAGGATTAGCTTCTGCTCTCGGGCAAGAAATTCATATAATGGATGGGTTCAAAGAAAGGAAGTTAATAGAGGGAGGAGCTGATAACTTTGAGGAAGCCATTCAAAAAGTATGGGCTCAGCCTAGTTTTTTCTGGGAAGGCGGAGAATCAAATGTGAACGCCCAGGAAAGAGGCGTAAGAGCCTTGAACAACGTATTAGAAAAATATGAAAATAAAAATGTCGCCATCGGTACGCACGGTAATATTATGGTGCTCACCATGAATTATTTTGATAACCAATACGACTTTGAGTTTTGGAAGAATCTTGCGATGCCAGATATCTACAAGCTTTCTTTTGAGGCTGATCAGTTCGTAGGTTGTAAGAGAATATGGAAGGATTCTTATTGAGTGATTTTTCAGTATGGATCATCGCTTCTATTCTATGATTCTTTTCTGTTTTTACTAATTTCAAATAATGAATTGACGAAATAGAGGGGTATGATAGAATGGAGTCTAATTAACATTCGAATATTTTGAATTTTCTTATCGAGAGAGGCAGAGGGACTGACCCTGTGAAGCCTCGGCAACCGGCTGATTTATGCACGGTGCCAATTTCAGAGGAAGGCGAAAGCTATTCCGGAGATGAGAGAGCAAGCGGCAGCCAAAAGACAGTTGCCCAAAGCCCTTCTCTCTTCGTGAGTGAAGGGTTTTTAATTTTTCTAAAGGAGGGCAGTAAAAGGTTCGACACAAAACAATCGGAAAAAGGAGGATGGCCATGTTCTTAGCGATGATGGTTTGGGTGGGGACTATGATTTTTTCCTTCCTATTAGGAACATTTCTCTGTTACAGAGTGGAGAAATCAGGTGTAAAACGGTGGGGAGCCACCGGACGAATATTTAAGTATAAATAAGCTAGCAGGAAGGAAGTTACTGACAAATGATATGGTATATTCTCGTATTTAGTTTTTATGTTCTATTTTTAATATGGGCAAATGTAAAAAGTCTTAAGAAAGCAGAGTCGATCGATGACTATACAACGGGCGGACACCGAATGGGGCTTCTTCTTGGAATCGGTACCACAGCAGCAACATGGGTAAGTGTAGCTTCTGTTATCGGGGTCCCCGGTTATTTGTACAGTTCGGGTGTATCGGCTGTGATCGGCTGGGTAGCCGGCTGGTGTTTCGGCGGAGCCTTAATCCCTATTGTTGCTTACAAAATAAGAAGACCGGAAAAGCCTGCCAGGACGTTCCCTGAATTTATCCGGCATAGGTTTGAACCTTTTCAGAACAAGAGTACATTGCAGGCAATTGTTGGTATTTTAATGTTTATCGGTTATTTGCTGCTCGTCAATATTCAGGTAACTGGGTTTGGCATTGTTTTTTCAAGTATCACGGGCATTGATTATAAAATTGCGATTTTCGGATTCTTATTATTTATATTAATTACAAGTGTAGGTGGATTCTGGTCTGTGGCTGCCACGGACACGTTAAATACGATTTTGATTATGATCGGCGTATTACTTGCGAGCGGTGTAGTATGGTCGTTAACCGGTGGAATCGGTAATATAGTCGATACGCTTGCGACGACAACCTCGCCGACAAACGTGGGAGGGCCGGAGCTTGAAGAAGGAATTTTACTGTCCCCGTTTGGGACATTTGGTATTGGTGCATTACTTTCCATTTTTATATCGAATTCGTTAGGAACCCCTTCTTCCCCTCACTGGGTCACGAGGATGCTGGCTCCTCAAAATGTGAAAGTAGCGATCTTGCAGGTACTGGGTACGATTCTGGTATTGATTTTCATTATGACGCCACTGATCGTTATTGGCCTCGGGGCAAAAGTACTGGTACCGAGCATACCTGTAGATAAAACGACGGACTACATCATTCCTTTAGTCATCCAGCAGTACACGCCGCCTATTATCGGAGGCATCACGCTGGTAGCTATCTGTGCAGCGGCTATTTCCACGGCAAATTCGATGCTTTTGCACTGCGCCACTTCTCTTTATTATGATGTGTACTTAAATATAGCTCCAAAACGAATCAGTGAGAAGAAGTTTAAGAACTGGCTCCGCTTAAGTATATTTGGAATTGCAACCGCAGCCGTTCTCTTAGCTATTAACCCACCATGGTTCTTGGCTATGGGATTTGTCTATGTGTATGGCGGATTTGGGGCTGCGTTTTTCCTCGTTGTGTTCTTAGGGCTGTACTGGAAGAGAATGAACCGGGCAGGAGCCTATGCCGGTATCATCATCGGGGCGGTCGTGTATGTGGCAGCGAAGGCAATGGGGTATGGACTGCCATTTGTCATCGCCGTTACGGCATCACTGATTGGGGTGCTGATTGCCGTTTACTTTACGAAAAAAGCACCGCTTGAAGCCTATGAACCTTACTTTGAGGCGGAAATTAGTGATTCTACCAGGGAAGTACTGGAGAAGATGAGATCCACGACTCAGGAAGAACCTGAAGTGAAAAATGACCGTTCTCGTATCGGTTAGAATGATTCAAATAGACGTAGGAGCTGCCTATTGCAGGCAGCTCCTACGCTTTTTTATTACGATTCGTCCCGTGTATAAATGAACTTTACTGAGCCGTATAGCCGCCATCCACCAGCATATTGGCTCCGACCATAAAGGAAGCGTCGTCACTTGCGAGAAAACTGACCGCTTTCGCAATTTCCTTAGGCTGACCCAGTCGTCCAATCGGGTGTGCACCTGCAAGGCCCTGGCGCATTTCCTCATCGGCATTTTCCAGAATTGCCGTTTCAACGTAGCCTGGACATACCGCGTTTACGCGTATATTGTTTTTCGCGTAAGTAACCCCTAATGTGCGGGTAAGGTTGACGACTCCGCCTTTGGCTGCGGCATAAGAAGTTACCGAATCCTGTCCGACGTGTCCCAGGATCGAAGCGTTGTTGACGATTGCTCCACCGTTTTCCTGTTCGAGCATCTGCGTGATAGCGTATTTGTTAGATAGAAACACACCGTTGATGTTTACATCCATGAGTTTCTTCCATTCTTCATAGGAAAGCTCGTGCGCCGGTGTAGCGTCGCCAATTCCGGCATTCGCAAATAGAATATCCAGCGAACCAAATGTGCCGACCGCCGTCTGAACCATGTTCTTAATATCTTCCTCAGATGTGACGTCGGTTTTTTGGAACACGGTTTCATAACCCTGGTCATTTAACTGACTGGACAATTCGCTTCCCTGTTCGTTCAAATCGGCAATCACCACTTTCGCACCCTGCTCGCAGAAATCCTTCACGGCTGCCTCGCCAATTCCACTAGAACCACCTGTAACCACAGCAACTTTACCTTTTAATTTCATGGCTATCCCTCCTATATTTTTAATAAAGAAACCAGTCTATATTTTCCACTATTGGAAAATAGTGAAACGAAAGACATTTTGGCCTTCATTTTTGGAAAGAATAACGGCTTGATGCTTGGGTTCACGAGGTTGAGGTAAAAAGTAGTAAGTATTACGTTTATTTCAATTATGTGAAATAAACTCATAAATACTCTAATTATGTTAATATGTGGAATATGTTTCTGAAGTAAGCAGTAAAAGATACATAGAGTTGTAGATTTTTGAAAAATTTTCAAACAAGGAAGTGAGTACCGTGAAAAAAGTCAGCCTGCTTTTCTCTGCCATCCTCCTGGTCTTTTTCCTAATCGCTTGTACAGAGAGCTCTTCGACAAGCACCGATCAGAATGAAAAAGGAGAAGCTTCCTCGGAGGAAGCTTCCTCCGAGGAGCAGAATAATGAAGAATCTTCTTCAGAAGAGAAGAAAAAAGAAGAAACGAAGCCGCCGCAGCCTTATGAGCCGATCGAGCCGGCTGAAGATGCCAAGCCTCTGAAAGAGAAGATGTCAGAAGAGCAACTGGCGAAGATGCCTACCGTGGAGGCTCATGGAGGGGAGCGCGAACGGATGATTCCAGTGGGAGAGACGCTCGTCAAAGGAGCCGAAGATCAAACGGATGGACCGTTAAAGGATCACCGACTGGTTGCTTACTATGGACACCCGAATTCGACCAATATGGGCATTCTTGGGGAAATGGAACCCGACGCTCTTATGGAAAAGCTAAAGAAACAGACGCAAGCCTATTCGAATGCCGATCCAGAACGTCCTGCCATTCCAACCATTGAGCTGATTTCAACGGTTGCTAAGAGGGACCCGGGTCCGAATGGAAAGTACTATACGCGGACACCGCCAGAACAAATTGATAAGTACGCTAAGCTCGCAAAAGAAAACGGTGCTTTACTGATGCTTGATGTCCAGCTGGGAACAGACTCTGTGCTTCATCAGGTGAAATTACTTGAGAAATGGCTGAAGCTTCCGCATGTTCACCTCGCCATTGATACCGAATTCCACGTCGAGGAAGGGGAAACACCGGGCATCGATCTTGGACAGGTGGATGGAGCGGAAGTGCAGGAAGCGGTAGACTATCTTTCGAACCTCGTAGAAGAAAATAACCTGCCGGACAAGATCGTACTCGTTCATCAGTTTATGGATGAGGCCTTAACCAATAAAGAAGCGATCGAGCCGACCGAAAATATAGAAGTCGCCTTGAACTATGATGGATGGGGGCCTGCTGCGACGAAGATGTCGCTCTATCGTAAGTTCGTACGGAATGAAGCGGTCCAGTATGGCGGATTTAAAATCTTCTATAATAAAGATGAACCTGTCTTAACTCCGGAAGAGGTCCTGACGCTTGATCCTAATCCGGCGATTATTAATTATCAGTAAGAAAAAGCAGTCATGGAGGGAAAATCTTCATGGCTGCTTCTTTTTATCATTTATTTAGAAAAAAGATCCTTCATGCTGGTCCCCATTCATACTTATGTACACTTAGTTAAACAAAACGTTTCCCAGTAAGCCTGCAAGAACCATGAGTGAGATTCCTCCGAATAGAAAGTAACCAATCAATCGTATCGGTAACGGAAGTCTGCCATCACTTGGTTTAGGATATCCTTCGATCTTCTGCTGATGGTCTGCCGCGTCATGAAAAGGTACATCATAGTCTTTATGATCCGTCACTTGATCAGCTCCATTCTCTAAATCTTCGCCATTCGAACGATGCGAGTGGAAGTTCTCTGCTTACAGTCTAAGCGCTCACTTTTCTCCCATTCATTATGTAAAATATGATGTAGCTTACCAGCAGGATGGCTAAGTAAAATAGTTCAGGATATTGCATTTTGACCCCCTCTAAGCGCGGATCTCCAACGTTAAAGAAATCGAATAGGAAATTTGAAAGTAGAAAAAGGATCAGAGTAGCCCAGCTTTGCACGACTGCTTTTTGTTTGATCCACTCTTTGCGCTCGTCCTCTTTTGGTTTAAATATAAAATCTTTACTTCCGGATAACCACCCTACCACTGCAAGCCAAATAAAGGGCACCACTAAGTTTGTTAATAAAAGACTCATTTCTTTTTTCCCTCCTGATATTATTATGGTGAAAATATTTGATCAACGGTGGTTCCTAAATGCTTCGCAATATTAAATGCGAGCTGTAAACTCGGGTCATATTTATTGTTTTCTATAGCGTTTATTGTTTGCCGGCTCACGTGGCAGAGAGAAGCGAGTTTTCCCTGGGAAAGACCCAATTTTTCCCTTGACGTCTTGATCTCATTTTTCAAATTTGTATCATTCCCTTTTGCTAGAGATGTCAAATATCTTTTACAGTTTGATGGTAATAAAAACCAACGCACGTGTCAAATTCTTTTGACACGTGCGTTGGTTTAATACACTATGGCTTTCATCATGCTAAAATGACTCTATTTCCTGATGGATCGCTGGTGACCAGTTGTTCATCAACCATCTCACTACCATACCCAAGCTGCTTCAAGCGCTGCGCGGCTTGCTCCCTTTTAGCTTGATTAGGAAACAGTAAGGTATATTGCTTAAGCCCGGCATTTTGATCGGAAGCGGGTGGGGCGTCTGTACCCTGCCAGGTGTTCAACCCCAGGTGATGATGATATCCATTAGAAGATAGGAACAAAGCCTGGTTCAATTGATCGGAAGTGATCTCGAAGCCTAAGCCATCACAGTAGAAATGCCGGGCCTGGTCTAAGTCGTGCACATGGAGATGAATATGTCCCATAATTGTATCTTCAGGAAGCCCTTCCCAATGGTCTCCGTTTAACTCCGCAAGAATATCTGTAGAATCGAGCGGATCCACGGTCATGGCGACTTTTCCATTATGCCAAGTCCACGTTTTGGAAGGGCGATCCCGGTAGATTTCGATTCCATTGCCATCGGGATCATTCAAGTACAGCGCTTCACTAACCAGGTGATCGGCTGCGCCGAGTCGTATTCCGCGGTCAGCGAGGTGCTTGTGTACTTTGGCTAACGAGAGCCGGTCCGGTAAGAGAAGGGCGAAGTGATACAGACCGGCGGTAGATTTCCCTTTTGGCTGAATAAAAGAAGGCTGCTCGATCGTGAGGAGAGCCCGTGTGCCGTCAGCCGACAAAATGGCTTTATGTTCCGTTTGCTCGATGACCCGGAGCCCGATAACATCCGTATAAAACTGAATCGATCTTTTTAATTCCTGTACTTTTAATTCTACGGTTCCTACATAAGTGGATGGAGATTGAAAAAATGCTGGTTCCATGATTAAAGCCTCCTTCGGTTAAACTCTGTTCGTGTGTTTGAAGTTTGTTAAGTTAAATAAAGAGGACCTTGCTTTAGAAGTATTATGTCTTCCCAGGCCTCGTAAGGCAAGGAATAAGTTCGTTGTATTAGTAGTGTGAATTATATGAAGTTTTAACGTATGAAAGTAGAATTTCTCCACTATTCCCCAATTAATAGGAATTAACTATATAAAATTATCTAAGAACAAAGATGTTAGTTTGCATCGTAAAAATTTTGTCGATTTTTTTAGAATTTCCACGATTACCAAATATTTCATCGGGGTATTTATCGTTTATGTAGGAAGGTGGTTCCTTGAATAATAGAGGAGAATTGGAAATTAAGATAGAAATTCTTAGAGAGCAATTGTACGAAGCCTATGTAGATAATGCTGAATACGATGTTCTACTAAAAATTTCACAGGAACTAGACAAGTTATTAAACGATCTCCAGAATTTAAATTAAAAGTGTTTTTGTTTAATATATAAAAGCCCTGGCTGCTAAGCCAGGGCTTTACCATCGTTATATCTTCAGTCGTCTCTTACGTCAATGTTTGATGGTTTTTAAACCATAACAAGAAGATGGAATCTTTGATATATATTTGTATATATTTAACTTAATTGTAATAATTTGAATTACATAATGAATATAAAAATCCCGCCCCATGAGGAGCGGAAGAAGGAAAAAGAGGTTCGTAAAATTAGTCTGGCATTCAATAATATATGGATATCATTTTACTGCTCTTTTGAATGTTTTAATTCCTGTAAAAAATGCTTATCTTTAAGAGCAATCTCCCGCTCACTCCACTCCCATAAATTCTCCGCCAGTGTCTTATCCTGAGCTAACTTTGAGCGCTCAATTATCTCCCGTTTATAAAAATATTCTCCACTTACATCAAGGTCTGGAAAAGTGGCTAAATAGACAGCCGTATCTGCCCCTTGCTCTGGAGTTTGGAAAAAGGGTCTCAAAACAGAGTGGATGGTTTTGCCGAAACCAGTATCCCGGTTAATGCCAAGACTCGTACTGACGGCTCCAGGGTGCACACAATTCGCCTTGACGGTAGTGTTTTGGAGAAGTTCATCTAATTTCACAGTAAATAGGATGTTAGCGAGTTTCGATTGTCCGTAGCCCTTAATAACACTGAAGTTATTCTTTAGATGGGGATCGTCAAAATGAATTTTCCCGGCTTTATGAGCACCGGAAGATACGGTGACAATTCGTCCCTGTTCCGATCGCTTTAATTTTTCAAGAAGAAGATTTGTTAATAAGAAGTGCCCAAGGTGATTGATTCCGAGCATACTTTCGAAGCCGTCTGAGGTAGTCGTTCGCTTCGTGGTGACGACGCCAGCATTATTAATGAGAGCATCAAGTTTGGAGAAGCGCTCGTTAAATGCCTCGGCAAATTGACGGATACTATGGAGAGAACCCAGGTCACAAAGCATCAGTTCCACGTGTTCTCGATTACTTTGCTCCTTCGCAGTTTGCAACGCTTCTTTCCCACGCTGCTCGCTGCGGCATAGCATAACGACATAATAATCTTTTTTCAGAAGTTCGACAGTGGTGGCGAGTCCCATGCCGGAATTGGCTCCGGTCACAAGTGCTATTTTGCTTGGTGATTCGTTGATGGAAGTTGCGTGGTCATGGCTTTGCATTAGATACACACCCATTCTTTTGATTTTATTTTTAGCTTACTTGAAAACCGAATATCTTAAGAGAGAGCTAGAGGGATAAGTATGGTTGGAAAGAACGAGAACCTATGCTTCTGAGTCTTTAACTTTGAATTGTCTCCCCAAGTGGAAGATTAGGGAAATAATCATAAATGAATAAGAGTGTAAAAGCCAATAGTATGATGAAGTCCAGTGGCTTTAGAAATCGAATAGAATCACCCTCTTTTTCTAAATTGTACCATATTGCAAAAAGGAGTATTTCTATAAGTCTGGAATCGGAATTTCAACCTCTCTTATGAAAAAATTGAAACTTTTAGCGAACCTCCTCTTAGGAAATAGTAGGAAAATAAATAGGAGGTCATTCTCATTTTAAAAACACTCTTGAAAACCGCTCTATTAGCAATCATATTTTTAATAGCTGCAGGCTGCTCGGTTTCTGAATCTTCCAGTACGGAACCTGCAGAAGAGGAAAAAAAGTCGGTAGCTTCAGAGGAGAATAAAGATAGCTCCCGCGCTGCTGAGGAAGAGAACAGCGAGATTTCAAATTCTGACGAAGGCGTGGAAGGGGAAGAAACGGTTCGTACCTACCTGAAGAACGAACTCACCGGTCCAGACGAAGAACTTGAACAAGCGCTGAGCGAGTCCAATGATGCCGTATTAGACTATGTAAATGAGCATTATAAGTCCCTTTTTACAGAGGATAACTTTGAAACCTTTATAAACAAGTATTATGTGATGGTCTGGCTGCCTTCCGCTTATGATCTAGGCTACGAGTTAGAACCAATCGATATTCAAACAGAAAAAGTCGAGGATATTGAAAATGATGCGTATCATTTTGAAGTTGAAGTGCAGTACAGCAAGGATGGGGAAGTCGGTACTGCCAACGTGACAGGAAGGATCAATACGAACGATCAAGGGAAAATTACAGTCATACGTTTCAAGGATAATAGGTTAGAAGATAAATTAAGGGATAACTAATCTTCTGATAGAAATAAAACTTCTGAAATTATATGAAAGCAAAAAACCCTCCCTTCCTTAGAAAGGAAAGAGAGGGTCTCAGTGTTAGGCTGCGTCGGTATCTCCATCATCTTTATTGGGTTTTGATTTCATTCCGATGAAGAACAGGATAGCTATAAGAGCAAGAACCAATACCATCACGATTGCGTTGGACTGGACAAGATTGATCAGATTACCAAGTACAATTCCTACTAGACCAAAGTCTGCATCTCCGAACGTTGTTCCCTGGAATCCTAGGGAGCCGAGTACCGGAAGCAATAGGGCGGGAAGGAAACTGATCATAACACCATTCGCCATCGAGCCGAAGATGGCTCCTTTACGTCCACCGGTAGCATTACCGAACACTCCGGCAGCAGCACCTGTAAAGAAGTGAGGCACAAGTCCTGGCACGATTACTTTTAATCCTAATAAAGGTAAGAATAGCATACTTACAAGTCCGGCAGCGAAGCTGAATAGGAAACCGATGATGACAGCGTTTCCGGCAAATGGGAAGATGGCCGGGGCATCGAGTGCCGGTTTCGCATTTGGCACGATTTTATCAGCGATTCCTTTAAATGCTGGGACAATTTCTCCAAGAAGCATACGAACACCAGCTAAGATGATATATACACCTGCAGCAAAGGTCAGACCCTGCATAAATGCGAAGACCATGAAGTTCTGGCCGCCGCTTAATTCCGTTTCAACGAAAGCTGGGCCGGCTGCACCTGCGACAACAAAGAACAGGATAACCATGGTTAAGGATACGGAAACGGATGTGTCTCTTAGAAAACCAAGAGATTTTGGTACTTTGATATCTTCCGTTGATTTTGATCCTTTTCCAACAGCCTTACCAACTAGAGAGGATACTAAATAACCAATGGAACCAAAGTGTCCGACTGCAAAATCATCAGAACCAGTAATCTTGCGTGTGAAAGGCTGAAGCATAGCTGGTGAAAGTACCATTAATACTCCGAGAATCACGGATCCGAAGATAATAAGAGTGGCGCCGGAAAACCCGCCGGTGTTTAGGATAACAGCGATTAAGCAAGCCATAAACATGGTATGGTGTCCGGTTAAGAAGATATATTTAAAAGGGCTGAACCTGGCAAGCAGGATATTAACAATCATACCGAACAGCATAATCATCGCGGTTTCTGTACCAAAGCTTTCCTGCGCAAGCGCGACGATCGCTTCATTGTTCGGGATGACCCCGTCCACAGAGAAGGCTTTGTCGAACATACTGCTGAATTGTCCCAGGGACTGGACGAGCACATTCGCCCCAGCCCCGAGGATAACAAAGCCCATCACCGTTTTAAGGGTTCCGGAAACGACATCTCCAGAGTTCTTACGTTGCACAAGGAGTCCGATTAAGGCGAATAGACCGACCAGAATGGCAGGGGTACCTAAGATGTCCTTCATTATTAAATCAATCATGTTATCGCTCCTTCTTTTGGTGTAGTAAACTTAAATATTTTGTTCTAAGGCTTCACGGAGCTCGTTTTTATCCATAAGGTTTTTCAGTTTCACGACGTTCTTGCTGCCATCATCCAAACTGCCGACAATATCCTCAGAACCTAGGAAGAGATCCGCTTGTTCTGATTTAGCAGTCGTTAAATCGGTGTGGGAAACTTCTGCTTCTTTTCCAAGTTCTTTCAGTGCTGCTTTCACGTTCATTTCCACAATCATGCTGCTGCCTAGTCCATTTCCACATACTACTAATACTTTTTTCATTTTAAATTCCTCCTCAAATTTTTATCCTTCTACGGATTGGTTAATAATTTCGAGTACAGCTTCTTTGTCATCCGCTGCAATTAGCTTATCCACATTGTCTTCATTTGATAACAGTTCCGTGAGCTGTGCAAGAGCTTTCAGGTGGGTCTGATTATCAATAGCTGCCAGTACAATCACTAGCTGGGCACGGTGTTTTTCTTTCTCAGAAAAGTACACCGGTTCTTTCAGCCGCAGGAAACTCATCCCGAGTCGTTCGACTCCTGCTTCCGGGCGTGCATGGGGGATCGCGATTCCTGGCGCGATGACCACATAAGGGCCTAATTCATGGACCGTATCAATCATCGCCTGCACATATTCCTCGTGAATGGATTCTTGATCGATCAGGGGCTGAGCGGCCGTCTTAATGGCTTCCTCCCAGCTTGTCACCTCGTCTTTTAATTGAATGGTTTTTTTAGTTAATAAATCATTAAGCATAGGCTTTTGAATCTCCTTTGTTCCGGGAGTGTTTTGTTCTAATATGTGAACCAGTTCCTGTTTCAATTCATTCTTCTGATGAATGGTCGCATAGCGTTCGATGACTTCGAGCATGTGATCGACTGGTCGTTTTTCGGATGGTTTAGAGTCGAATAGTTCATTGACCCTTTGCATGACCTGCTCTTTTTCGATATTCGTTAAGATGGCTGGCACATGAATAACGGGAATGTCTTTTGGCTTCATATAATTGGTTGAAAAGATTACATCTGCCTGATACTCGTTGTTTTGAAACTCCCTCGTAGACAGGGTCGTAATGACATTGAGTCCGGCAATTAAGTTCTCCAGCTGGGTGCGCAGCATGTTGGATGTTCCAATTCCATTTTCACAAACGATAATCGCGCTTAGCCTGGTTTCGACCTGCTTTTTCTCTTTGGTGAGCCACCCTCCGAAGTGCAAGGTAATATAAGCCACTTCTTCATTAGGAATCGGCTTCCCGATATAAATCTCCAAGTGTCTCATCACTCGTTTCGTTAAATGGAAAATATCCGGGTAGTTTTCCTGAATGGTCTCCGCCAAGTCATTCGCGATATGCACCCCGTACTTGAGCCGGTAATAAGTGGGCTTAATATGAGAGATCATATTCTCTTCAAGCCCTTCCTTATCATCAAACACAACGCAGGAGTACAGTTGGAAATCGGCAATCATCTGCTGCACAACCTCTTTCAGTCCGGCTAATTCCTGCTCGGTATAGCGGCTGAAGTCATCGTGCTGGACTTTCGATCCCAGGAGGTTCATCGTAATGAAATAAACCTCGTCTTCTGGAAAAGAAATCCCTCGTAAGGATTCGAGTTTATTCGCAATCAGCAGAGAAGCCTGATAAGCTTTTGTCTGCTTTAGAACCTCTTTCTCTGCTGACTGAACATGAATATACTTCTCTGAATCAATTCGCTTCATGATCATTAAGATCTGTAAGGAAAGGATCTCCATCATTTCATCGGTCAGGGTTAAACCTAATTCCTGTTCAGCTTCCATAAGCAATTTTCTTACTGAACGCCGCTGATCTGTTTCTTTTTCCCACATATTGGTCCCGGGAAGGATCATCTTTTGAATTTCATTTCGGACATTCTGCCAATCCTGCTGTGATAGAACGGTAGCAAGAATATTGGAAAGTATGGTTCTCTTCGCATCCTCTGGGCCGCTTAAGCGGTATCCTGACTGTTTGTCGTAATACAAATGCAAACCGTCTTCCTTGAATTCCTGTTTGATCGTTTTGATCACTTTGGCAACCGTCCCGCGGCTCATATTCGTCAGATCCATAAACGTCTGCATCGAGGCATCTTGCTCTTCCAGTAATATTTTCGCTTTAATCAGAACTTCTCGTTCCTGTTTAGATAACTGATACTGCCAATCGTCAAAGCTCTGATCCAGTTCGTCCATGAGTTCTGCTTTTGATGAAGGAGGCAAAAACAGTCCCTCACCATGTTTACTTTCAATAGGTTCCAGTTTCTGAGTCTCCAGCCAATTGTTAATCTGATCAATATCGTAATAAATCGTACGCTGCGAAACTTTCATTTTGGCAACCAAATCTTTCGTTGGAATCGGATCAGAGGATTGTTTAAGGATGGATAATAAGTGTGCACGTCTTTTATCCAGTACCATGAGGATCCTCCTTGCATTGATTCTTAAGATGGTAACTTTTGCATAATTATACTTTTGTTTTCTTGATGATCATCTTATAAACCTAGTATAACGGGCTTCTGCTCTAAATGTAAGGGGTTTCACTGTGTAGAGTTTGTATATGCACTCTTTGCAAAATTGAACGGTGGTGGACTATTGATAGAAGAAACGAGTCTTTATTGGGGTCTATTGAAACGAATTTCCACGCTATCCGTAGAAGAATGAGAAGGTCATGGCGTTGGATTCGGGACAATTGACGTAAAGGGTTCCACGATCACAGCTCCTGTGCAAATAAAGCTAATAGGAAAGGAGTTCCTTCTTTATGATTTGGTTTCAGGCAGCGATTTACACCATCTTACCTCTATTTTTGTTTTATCATTTGTTGAAAACGGACTTTGCCAGCCGAAAGCAGCTGGTGTTGGACTGGCTGGCCGTCCTCATGTTTTTAGCGTTCATTTTTATCATCGGTCCATGGGATATTTACAATCATTACTTGCGCTGGTTATGGCCTGTGCTGTTTATGATCGTTTCTTTCTTTACTTTAAAAAGGATTCCTGAATTACCCATGAAGGGACCGGAGAAAGATAAAAGGTACAAATTCTCTATAGGTATTGGCATGGTTCTGGTTCTTTATTTTGGTTTTATAGCCGTGAATGGCTTATCCGGCTATATCCTGACAGACCGGAATCAGTCGATTGAGCTTTCGTTTCCGATGGAGAATGGCGTGTATGCATTCGGTCATGGAGGATCCGATCCTTCCATTAATTATCATAACGAGTATCTGCCCCAGCAATACGCGTACGATATTGTACAGTTGACCCCGTGGGGGATGAGGGCTTCAGGTCTATCGCCGTCTAATTTAGAAGAATATAAGATCTATGGCACTCCGCTCTACAGTCCGTGCAGCGGCGAAGTAGTCCATGCGGTTGATGAATATAAGGACATAGCACCGCAGGAATCTCCGAATAAACAGGGATCTCCTGCTGGTAACCACGTTATTCTGTCCTGTAAAGGCGCAGATATTCACTTGGCCCACATGAAACCTGGCACGGTGGAGGTAGAAGAGGGAAATGAAGTGAGCATCGGCGACCGTCTTGGGGAAGTGGGCAATACGGGGAACACAACAGAGCCCCACCTTCATATTCATGCGGAGAAAGATGGGGAAGGCGTGCCGATTACGTTTAATGATCGGTTCTTGAAGCGGAATAGTCTAGTAATGAGATAAAGGAGCAATGAAAAGACGTTTAAATAATTCTAAAAAATAGAAAAAACAAGCCAACGTGTGCTGACTTGTTCGTTTATAAGGTTAATAATCGGTTAATGATCAGTTGCCAGAGCGGACTTCTAGATCTGGGCAAAATCACAAGGGTTCAGATGAGCGCTCATATGGGTTATATCTGCGGGGAGATATGGCGGGACAAACGCAAACGTGTTGTTTAGCGCAGTTGGTGTCCATGTTTAAAGGCAGGGTTATATTTTACTACCAGCTTATTAATTGATACACATAGACTGCGACGGCAATCGCCAAAAGGAGGAGCGTAGCTGGCATCATGATGGATTTAAGCTGGTCCCCTACTTTAAAGTGGGTGAAAATGGCGCCAATCATCGTGCCAATAATTAAAATGGCACCAATCAGTGCGAGTACACTTATCCAAATCCCTGCAATCATTAACACAGCAGCAGTTACTTCAATTAATCCTGTTAAAATCCGAAAGGAAGATGCATAGCCATATCGCTGGAACTCGTCAACCATCTGCTTTGAACTGAACTTCATGAAACCGAACATTAAAAACCCTATTCCTAAAAGAACTTGAATGATTAATAAAGCTACGCTCATGATGGAGCCTCCTCTAAAAATAAAATAGTATTTACTTTAAGGATATGAAACCAGGGCACTTTTCAGACTTATTGGAGTTAGTCTGGAAAGACAGTCAGATGATGAGCTCGTGTACCGTAGATTATAGGAGTCATTAGCGGAATGATTATAGCAGCGGTCCTATTTCTCATCGTAAATAAAACAGAAACGCGAACGTTGGGAGATCTAATACATAATGAATTAACATCGTATCATGTGATTAGCGAATTCTATATTTCCGGCATGGGGGATGAATTTACGACCGTCACGAATCAGAAGGAAATAGAGAAGAACATGAACAGCTTTTCTGAGATGGATTTAAAGGAAGTGGACGATGCACCATATGTTCAATACTCTGTAACGATCAGAACGGAAGAAAATTATGAGATTACCGTTGCTGTTGGGGAAGAGAGAATCGATGTTTGGGATAATCAGGATGGTAATGGTGCTGGATTTGGAGATATGTATGAAATAGAAGGAGATCCTTCTTTATTGGATGTTATCCAAGATTCGAGCTACGAATGGGAATCGTGGTCATAGGATATGTCCTATAGAGTAGCATGTTAAGTAGAATAAAATTGAGAAAGACTCGAATTCGAGATATTTTATAAGAGGAAAGGTCCTGCGGGGGACGATTCGCTTTCCGCGGCCCTGCACGACGCAGGGTCGTTCGACGTTGTCACACGACGTGGCGGTCTTAGTCGAACATCCCTTGTGCTGAGCCTTCTCGAGCTAACGCTCTCCGGGGTCTCACCGATCATGTTCATCCCGCTCTTACCCTTTAGGAAGTTGTAAACGTCAATCATGTCCTAAACGACATGTAGTGCTCTCCAGCTCCAGCACCTAGCGTCTAGTGAGCCTTCCCTCACTTCTGTACGATAAGGCAACATCGAATCGCTCCGCTCTTCGTGTTTTCTTTATCTCCGCCAGCTCAGTCCAGTCCATACGCCGCTGACCAAGGTGCTTCCGCTTTTAACCTAGGAGTCTTCATCATCCCCCTAAGGACATTGCCAAATCAGAAGCTCGAAACCACTTTAACTGGTATGGAATTAGACCAGGTGGTTCTGTACCTATTTGCAGGGTGTAACGATGCACTATAGCCCGTTATAAAAGCATTTAATAAAGATTAAGGAGGAGAACTTTTCTCTTCTGGCAGGGTCCGTTCTCAGAATTATAGTGGGGTTGGTGGGGAAATGGCGAGACTCCCATGGGAGAAGGGACTAGGTGAGATCGCACAGGGAGTGAAACGAGCGAGGAAGCTCCTGGTAAAAAGGAGGATCGACTAAAGTCGCCACGTCCTGTGGCATCGTCGATCGACCCCACGTCGTGTAGGGCCATAGGAAAGTGTCTATCGGGGTGATGGAACAAGACGAGTTATTTCCCCACCACCCTCTTCCACATAGAGCAACGGACCCAATTTACCTCGATACTGAGTCTTAAACAAACGGGAGCTTTAGTTTAAATTAATTTTAAGCTTTCTATATGAGTTGAGTTGTCATTCTTCTGCATCTTTGCTTGTGGTGTGTCCTTCCCTCCACACTACTTTAATAAAGTTCGACTTGGACAAAATGTCCAAGTCGAACTTCTTCGAACGTCCAATAAAGAGTTCTACGTACATAAGAAATGGATTACCTTTAGGAGTGAGCGATTTTTGCTGCCGTATGGTAGAGCAATTCGACCCCTTTTTGGAGATCATCCATTTCTGCATACTCGAGCGGGTTATGGCTGATCCCTTTTTCGCAGCGGACGAAAATCATCCCATAATCACTGATGTAGGACATGAACAGGGCGTCGTGAAAAGGACCGCTCATCAGGACGGGAGATTGGAAACCTAGTTTTTCATCTTCTTGTTTCATAATATCCTTGATCCAGTCCGCGCAGTAACGGGGTTCACTTTTCGTATCTTCGGTCACAGAGTATTCCAAATTAAGATCGGACGCTGTCTTTTCAATAATTTGATAGAGTTTCTTTTCAAGGTTTGTGCGAGCTTCTATATCGATGTCTCTTAGGTCAATTGTAAACTCTACTTTTTCAGAAATGATGTTACGGGAGTTGGGGAAGTTCTGGATGCTGCCCACGGTTCCGACTGTGTTAGGTGTCCCTTCGTTACGGACAAGTTCATTGAATTCCTTCGTGATGGTGGCGGCTCCGAGGAAGGCATCTTGTCTTAGGTTCATCGGCACAGATCCTGCATGACCTGCAAATCCTTCGAGAGTGACGGTTAGCCAGATTGGACCCGAAATAGCGGAAACGATGCCTACCGGTTTGTTGTCGGCTTCCAGGACAGGTCCCTGTTCAATATGCAATTCAAGGAAGGCTTCAATATCACCAGGCTGATAGACAGGGCTTTGAGTTACGTCTGGTTCCACGCCGAACTCGCGTAAAGCTTCCAATCTCGTCACTCCATTTTTATCTTTACGCTTAAGCTCCCCTTCTTCCAATTGGCCGATCAAGCCGCGTACACCGAAGACTCCTTTATTGAACCTTGAGCCCTCTTCATCAGAAAAACAGACCACTTCGATCGTGCGGTTCGGGACGATTCCTTGATCTTTCAACGTATGTACAACTTCAATGCCGCCTAGTGCACCGGCGGTACCATCGAAGCGGCCGCCATAGGGCTGGGAGTCGATATGAGAACCGAGCATGAGGATCGGTTTGTCTTGATCTTTTCCTTCTAATCGGCCGATCAGATTGCCTAAACAGTCGATGCGGGTTTCTAATCCGGCTTCTTCCATCCAGCCTTTCACGACATCGACGGCCTGACGATCTTCTTTCGAGTGGGCTAATCGACAAACGCCTGTTTCTCCAATTTTTCCGATTTCAGCTAACGTATTGATGTGCTCTGCAAACCTGCTTCCATTAATCTCCAAAATTGTCCCCTCCTCATATTGCTATCCACTATATCAAGCCTGTAATTGTCTGACAATTAACAAAATGTTAAAAGATTATTGATATTTTTGGAAAAATAGGGGCAAAATCTTCAATGCTAAAGATATGAAGTGAAGCCGTTTTTTCATTTGAAGGACTCATTTATAAACTTTTCCTTTCCCACACTTAACTAATTGACGGTTATGCAGGGGTGCTGTATGATAATCTTACAGTTTATGAGTATAAACTGTGCTCAGAAGAGCCCACTATACTCCAAAGGGGAGTAGCTTACAGTTATGTCGACAATACGTGGTCTACCCGGCCACCGGCTAAACTGGCAACCTAGTGTTGTTTGCGAGACCTTTGCCATTTCAGGTGAAGGTAAGAGATTCCACATTGTGAGAACAGGACCTTTACCAACATACGGTGAGGGTCTTTTTTTAAATGTATTAATAGGAGAAACAATCGGTTTCGTTTGTAAAATTGAAATGGATAAGTCTATTACGATAATTAAGTACTGAATAAAATTTTTAGGGAGGCATTTAAACTGAGGAAGCTTTTGGTTAATTACTTAAGGTTAGGACGTCCTAAAATCGATCTCATTCTTGATTCTCAAAAATCAAGTGAAATTGAAGGGGTATTTTCTTTATACGGCGGCTGGACAGAACATCGTATCCAACGCCTTGAATGTGATCTTGTTAAAGTATCTAACGGCAAAAAAGCAAAGTTTGTAGCTCCGGTGGTTACAAGACTTATGGCTCAAATTATCAAACCGAATGACTACATGGAGGTACCTTTCTACTACCAGGTACCGCCCGATCTTCCGCCTCTGGAACAAGGGGAAGTTTATCAACTTCAAACAAGACTTGTTATTGATAAGGATATGAAATGCACAGATACGGATGAATTAACCACGATGCATCAACTTTCTTAATCAGGAAGTGATTTAATAGTTAACATTGTAGTACTATTTACTAAGCTTTAAAAAAATTTGGAGGTGAATCCCCGTTTTACAGGGGACTTATTGGACATTATACTCGTAACGAATTTGCTTTTAGTTGTGCTTTTAATCCTATTAACTGCCTTTTTTGTAGGATCAGAGTTTGCTGTGGTTAAGGTGAGACTTTCCCGGTTAGATCAGTTAATAGATGAAGGAAATAAAAAAGCTGTAAAAGCAAAAAAAGTAGCTGGAGAGCTGGATTATTATCTTTCTGCTTGTCAACTCGGTATTACCGTGACAGCCTTAGGTCTTGGGTGGTTAGGAAAACCGACAGTCGAGAGAATTTTGTACCCTATATTTGACAGCCTCGGCGTATCGCAGGCGTTGGCAGCTGTTATTTCGTTTGTGGCTGCATTCTCCTTAGTCACTTTCTTACACGTAGTTATCGGCGAATTGGCTCCCAAAACTTTGGCTATCCAATTTGCAGAAAAAATGACGCTGTTACTAGCGCCTCCTCTTTATTGGTTTGGAAAACTCATGTTTCCGTTCATTTGGACGTTAAATGGGTCAGCACGTATGTTTCTTCGTATCTTTGGTGTGGAACCTGCTACCCATGAGCAAGCCCATTCCGAAGAAGAGCTTAAAATTTTAATGGCTCAAAGCTGTCAAAGTGGAGAAATTAACCAAACAGAATTAACCTATATGCAGAAGATATTCACTTTCGATGAACGAGTAGCTCAAGATGTTATGGTACCTCGTACTGAAATGGTTACTTTAACGAAAGATATGACACATGAAGAAATCATGAATATTGTTAAAACATATAAACATACACGATACCTCGTAACAGAAGATGGAGATAAAGATAAGATTATCGGATTTGTAAACGTAAAAAAGTTATTGTTGGATTATGGAAGTGGAGAGCATATTTCGCTTGCAGAGTATATTCAGCCCGTACCTTTCATGCTTGAAAGTACACCCGTTCAGCAAGTGCTCATGAACATGAAGAAAGAACAAGTTCATGTCACCTTGCTCGTGGATGAATATGGGGGCAGTGCTGGAATGGTAACGATGGAAGATATCCTGGAAGAAATCGTAGGAGAAATTCGTGATGAATTCGACTCAAGTGAAACGAGAGATATCAATAAAGTGGAAGATCGACTTTACCACTTCAATGGTAAAACGCTGCTTTCGGAAATAGAAGCCGCATTAGGTGTTTTATTTCAAGAGAAAGAACAAATTGATACGATAGGGGGCTGGCTGCAAATGCATCTGGTGGATATTCAGCCCCATGGGAAATTAGAAAAGGAAGGATATCACTGGACGATACTTGAAACGGATCATTATCAGATTAAGAAAGTTGCCGTTCACCTACCAACAAATTAATATCTGCTTACATTCCGGCTGAAAACGAATGAAAAGCCCTCCTTAAGTTAAATGTACTTGGGAGGGCTTTTTTAAAACAAAGCGTATAGGTGCTAAAGGAAGTAAATCCTCATTATTCCAATAATCGAATTGCATCCATTTCAGCTACCATCTATACTGAATACAAAATGTGCAGGACTTTGGAGGATGGTTCGTTGACTACAGCAATTATCACCCTTATTGTTTTAATTTTAGTAAATGCTTTCTTTGCGGCTTCCGAGCTTGCACTGGTCAATTTAAATGATAATAAAGTGAAGCGTATGGCTGACAATGGCGACCGCAAAGCCCAAACGTTACATAATCTTATTTCGAAGCCGAGCTTATTCTTAAGCACGATTCAAATTGGCATTACGCTGGCAGGTTTTCTATCAAGTGCGTTTGCAGCTGATTTCTTTGCTGATCCATTGGCGCAAGCCTTGCACAACATGGGAGTCCCGATATCGATTGAAATACTAAATACCATTTCGGTCGTTGTCATTACTGTCATCCTGTCGTATTTTACTCTGGTGTTTGGGGAGCTTGTCCCGAAGCAGTTGGCATTGCAGCGTGCGGAAGTCATCTCTAACTTTGCAGCCGCTCCGATTTCTATAATGGCAAAAATCACATCCCCCATTGTTAAGATTCTTACCTTTTCTACGAATACAGTCGTACGTTTATTTGGAGTGGATCCCCATGCGCAGAATGAGGAGGCTACCGAAGAAGATATCCGTATGATGGTCGATATCGGCAGGGAGCGTGGGACCATCAACAAAGATGAAAAGGTGATGATTAATAACATCTTTGAATTCAATGATAAGCTTGCTTCTGATATTATCACGCACCGAACCGATATGTGCGTAATTCCAATTGACGCGAATCTTGATCAAATCCTGGAAGTGGTTAACAAAGATCGTTTCACGCGATTTCCAGTATATGAAGAAGACCGCGATAATATTATAGGTGTGCTTCATGCAAAAGATCTCTTTCAATTTATAAGGCAGGATAAAGATTTCGATCTGCTCGAGGTCATCCGGAAACCATACTTCGTTCTGGAGTCCCAGACCATAGATGTCCTTTTCACATCCATGCAAAGGAACAATGTTCATATTGCGATCGTCCTTGATGAATTCGGCGGCACGGAAGGACTGGTTACGATTGAAGACGTCATCGAAGAAATTGTCGGGGAAATCTACAGTGAAAATATCGAAGCAGGATCTTATGAAGAACAGGAAATCAAACAACTATCTCCTTATCAGTATGAAGTCCATGGCATGGCACGTCTCTGGGAGCTGGAAGAAGTATTGAAAGTTCATTTCCCTACGGAAGAGCTGGATACGCTTAGCGGATTTCTACTTCACGAGTTAGGCTACATCCCGTCAGAACAGGAACGGCCAGTGATTGATTATAAACATCTAACTTTTGAAGTCGTGAAAATAGCCGATAATCGAGTTAAAAAAGCGCTGGTAACCGTGGATGCTGATGAAGTTAACAAGGAAGACGGAAAGGCAGATACGTAGAATAAATGCTGCCAACGTAACTAGAAAATACATTTTTGCTAGCTCACGTGTAAGGGGGGAAATACGATGGATACAACCCAACAAAATAGCCATGCCTGGGATAAAAAGGTGGAGGAAGGTTCAAGATACACGCAATCTGTAAGTAGTGATGTGATTGAAAAAAGTAAATCTGGTGATTGGGAAATCACAGTCACCACGGAAAAATCGGTACCGAGAAATTGGTTTCCTGATTCATTAGCAGGGTTAAAAATACTTTGCTTAGCCTCAGGAGGAGGTCAGCAGGCACCGGTCCTGGCTGCAGCAGGAGCAGATGTAACGGTTATGGATCTATCCAAAAAGCAGTTGGAACAAGATGAAAAGGTAGCCAAGCGAGAGAGATTGACTTTAAAAACTGTGCAGGGGGATATGTCGGACCTTCGTGATTTTGAAGATGAACGTTTTGATATGGTTATTAACCCTGTGTCTAACTTGTTTGTAAAAGATGTTCATGTTGTATGGCGAGAAATTTCAAGAGTATTGAAGAATAAGGGGATATTCATTGCCGGCTTTACGAATCCTTTATTATGGATTTTCGATGATAACCAAGAGAGAAAAGGGATTCTTGACGTGAAGCACTCCATTCCTTCTTCCACGTTGGATTATCTGCCTGAGGGTGACATTCAGGATTACATCGATTCAGGTCAGACCATAGAATACGCTCACACGCTGGAGGACCAAATTCAAGGGCAGATGGATGCGGGATTGGTGCTCACCGGTTTTTATCATTCATCGGCAGAAGACTCCCTCTTCAAGCGCCGTGTCGAAGACCGGTGGCAAGGGGGAGATGAATGCCGTCGCCGTAAGGCGAATGCCTTTGAATATTCTCCTTTCCGTGATATCATAAATTAAGAACGTATGTTCCTGGTTAGGAGGTGGAAAGGTTGAAGCATAAAGCGTATAACTTTCGTATCTATCCAAATAAAACCCAAGAATCGCTCATCGCTAAGACAATCGGCTGCGCTCGTTTT
>NZ_JBQQCM010000021.1:0-39903 GCF_052246755.1 Halobacillus sp. B29 | reverse complement strand
GAAGGAGATTCAAAGAATCCTTACAACCGTCGGTGCGACGGGGCTAGCCTAATCATTTGAACGAACCGTTAGGTTCGTGCTCTTAGGAATCCCCCAACTTCAAGGAGTGTCAGCGAGTAAGTGGGGGGTAGTTCAAAATGGCCGCTTCCCTCATGAATACACCGAGTTATTCCGGGATGTTGATAACGACATCGTAGAGTTATCGAACGAGCTCTCGTTCAAAAATAAACGGCTGCTGCTTGCTGTCATCAGTTTTCTATTTATGAATCGGTCTTTAAATGGATAAGAACCTTACTTGATAGGAATCAACCATGAGGAAGGAGACAAAAATGAGTAAAATAAGAATTGGCGCCGGTTTAATCGGAAACCTTATCATATGTTTTTGGGGCGTTAACAGTTTACTTACAGGTGACCCCGTTTTTAATCATTCTATATTTTCTTACCTGTTTGCGATCGGCGGTTTTATTAGCTTTATTGCTTTAATTATAGAGTTAAGAAAGAAAGAACGTGCAGATAAGGAGAATCCTCCAAGCAATCCTTAGATCCCTATTGATCTAAGGGTTTTTCTTTCCAACTAAAATATGTCTGATAAGCATAGACAGGCTAACAACAGTCATAGATATAATCAAAGGAGGAAGAGCTATGGCAGTCTGGAAAATCATCGCCTGCTGTTTGGTTATTTTACTACTGGGCAGTTTTCATTTATTCGGCTTAATGCGTTTATATCCTTTATACATTACCTCTCCGCTTCTCTTTATTTCCATCTATCTGTGCATCTCCTTTATTTATCACAGAAAAACATTTAAAGGCTTCCATTAGAAAACCCGCGTGCCAGTAAAGGATCACGCGGGTCTTTTATATGCTATTTTTTAAGCAGTTCTTCCATTTCATTCAGCTTTTCTTCAAATACATCAAGGGCGGACAAGATCGGATCTTTAGAAGTCATGTCCACACCTGCCTGTTTCAGCACTTCAATCGGATAGTCGCTGCTTCCTGCTTTAAGGAAACTCTTATATCGTTCAACTGCCGTGTCGCCTTCAGATAGGATCTGATCCGCAAGCGCCGTAGCTGCCGCGTAGCCAGTAGCGTATTGATAAACATAATACCCCATATAGAAGTGAGGAATACGAGCCCATTCCAGGCCGATATGATCATCAATCACAATATTGTCTCCAAAATATTTCTTATTCAGGTCGTAATAGATCTCTGTCAGCTTATCCGCTGTCAAGGCTTCACCGTTTTGAGCCTGCATATGAATCTCGTGTTCAAATTCAGCAAACATCGTTTGTCTGAATACGGTGCCGCGGAAACCTTCCAGGAAGTTATTCAATAAATAAAGCTGTTCTTTCTCACTCTTTGTATTTTTCAGCATGTAATCATTCAATAAGGCCTCATTACACGTGGAAGCCACTTCAGCCACGAAAATGGAGTAATTCCCGTAACGGTATGGCTGATTCGCATGCGTATAATAGCTGTGCAGGGAATGTCCCAATTCATGAGCGAGTGTAAATAAATTATTCACATTATCCTGCCAATTCATTAATATATAAGGATTTGTTCCGTAGTGCCCTGAGGAATAAGCCCCGCTTCGCTTCCCTTTGTTCTCCTCAACGTCAATCCAGCGGTTCTCAAAGCCTTCCTTCACGGTATTGACATATTCCTCCCCGAGCGGCTCGAGTCCTTTCAGAACCAGGTCCTTGGCTTCCTCATAAGATACTTTCATTTCCGCGTCCTTAACGAGAGGCGTGTAGATGTCGTACATATGAACTTCATCTAATCCGAGCACTTCTTTTCTAAGTTCGATATAGCGATGAAGTAGTGGCAGACGTTCATTAACAGCTTCAATTAAATTATCATAAACCGTTTCCGGGATATTATTATTGTTTAATTTAGCTTCACGTGCGCGTTCGTAATTTCTAACCTGAGCATTAAAATTATTTTTCTTCACATGACCGCTCAATGTCGATGCAAACGTATTTTTGAAAGAACCAAATGTATCATACATCGCTTCAAACGCGGATTTTCGTACTTCACGGTCATCGGATTTAAGAAAACCGACATAACGGCCGTGAGTAAGATCTACCTCTTCCCCTTCTTCATTCTTAATCGTTGGAAAAGTAAGATCCGCATTATTTAAAGCGCCGAATGTCTGCGATGGATTGGCTCCTATTTCAGAGAAACCAGCGAGCAGTTTTTCTTCCTTCTCACTAAGAACATGTTCCTTCTGGCGGGTAATTTCATCCAGCGTATGCTCATACAATTTGAGTGCTTCATATTCCTTAATAAACCCTTTAATTTTCCCTTCCGGAAGAGCTAAGATTTCCGGCACAATAAAGCTCATTGCAGAAGCGATCTTCGTATATAAGCTTTCCGCTTTGGCATTCATTTCCTGATAATGGGAGTTTGTTGTATCCTGATCTTTGCGCATATGGGCATAAGTAAAAAGCAGGCCAATTTTATTAGAAATTTTATCTTGAAAATCAAGAAGGTTGTAAAGCTGCTCAGCAGATTCGCCCAGTTTTCCACGGTATTGATCCAGTTCAGGCAGGAGTTCCTCTGCTTCTTTCAGCTCTTTATACCACTCTTCGTCTGTAGCAAAAATAGCTTCAAGGTCCCATGTTTTTTCTACGGGTACCTCTTCTCTTTTAGGTAATTGTTTAGTTGCAGCCATCATGATCCTCCTTCAGATAGTTCGTCACCCTAACCAATTCTCGATTTAGGTGTGAATCCCTTCTTAAATATTAATTCTTTCCAGTTTTTTTAATGCCGCGACAGTCTTTCGATCGTCTTCGAGAGCATGCGTTATATGTTGATGAAAAACGACCTTCTTTTTCTTAACCCATCCCTTATTTACGGACTTATTGATGTATCCGAGAGCTTCCAGCAGATATGAATATTCTTTCATTAAATCCGGCTGATATCCATTAACCGTAGGAGGAGCAGCCTGTTCAGGGAAGAATACGGGCGCTCCTACTTCTAGTTCCATGAAATGATCAAATAAAAATTTCGTCTGCCACACATAGGAAGGCCCCGCTCCGGCAAGCTCTCCCTTAGAGGGCAGGAAGGCAAGTGTAGGAAGCAATGAAACGTGAACCCCTCTCCTGTACACATCGTCCCGAAATGCCTGCACTTCTTTACTGACGTGTGGATGATATACGGTCCGTTGCTTATACAATAGTTTTTCCCATATGGGCAGCAAGTCATGCAAAGAGGATGAAGCAGGGATTTGAAACAGCTGGGGAAATTGGATGCTTGAGAGCGAATAAGAGCGCAGTTCGGCTAAGGTTTTTCGCTGGCTAACGCTTCTCAAGTTGGAAGCAATCGTTAAACGCTGGGTTTTGGAGTTGAAAAAGTAGAGGGAATAGTGATGATGAAAGGAATAGAGAAAATTCCGAAGAAATTCGGTCATGTGGATCGTTCCTGGAGACGTTCGTTTCAAGAGATGACTTCCCAGAATCCAGAGAGGGAAAATACCATGTTCTTTGTACTGACGCGATCGCCGCAGAATTTCTTCTTTAGAAATTCTGGCACATTGATATTCAATGGCTATTTGTTTAGAGCCAATGGTTACAAACACATCGGGACGCTGAGCAGGACCATGTAACGGGTATTCTAATTTAGCATCGTAGTTGTGATGGATCAGCCACTCATACAAAGTCCATTTTCCTAGTACATGCGCTTCACTCTCTCCCCGGTTAACGATACACTCACTTTTGGGAAAATGTGCAAAGTGCGGTTTCACTTTTGGTCCTGATCGAATTAACAGGACTTCTTTACAATGAGGACAATAGTAGGTACGAGTTCGTGGCGCCTGCAGTTCTTGAGGGGTTAAATGTAATAATGACTGTAGCTTTCCTGAGGAATCCTCGGCGTAAAACAATCCTTCACCTCCTCCTCTTTCTATTCGACACCTATCCACATTTTTCCTTTATGTACAAAAAAATAAGCACACTTGTAAGGGTGTGCTTGTAAACGTTAATGAGCTGGAAAATATTCTTTGACCCTTGTCAAAGCTTGTTCATCGAATATGGTTTTACCATATTCCTCTAAACGATAAATCGTTACAGGTGACTCGTGTCCGAATTCCATTACTTGGCTCAACATATTTTCCTGTTCTTCATCACTCATATTTTCATCAATGAACTGAATATATAAATAATAGTTGTCTTCAAAATGGAAAAGACGCTGATCCATGGAATTTTCAACAGACATGTAGTGGCTGAGTTGAATGACATCTTCAAACTCATTGAATTTCAATGTGAATGTCAACGGTTCATCCTTGTGATCCTCATCCTCTGTGTCCTGTTCTTCATCCTGATCGTTTTGATCAGATTTACTAAATTTATCGTCAAGCAAAGATTCCAGTTTTTCATCAACCGGTACATCAATAGCATTTTCATCGTCACTAGGGAGCTCGAGTTTTTGACCATCCTGGGAGACTTGTGCTTTTGTTACGATCACTTCTAAACCTTTATCCATGGCTTGAACTTGAATCCACAATGGACCATCAGCCTGGAAGTTTTCCTGATCATTCACTTCATCCATCATTTCCCAGAAAAGCTGCTCGCTTCGTTCTCGGTTATACCAAATTTCTTCTCTGTCGAACCCACGCTGTTCTACATCCTGGTAAGTGACGTAGAACTTAACCGTGTTTTCATTAATACGTTCTATTTCCATGAAATTTCTCTCCCTTCTTAACAAGTATTAAGGGGGAAGGGAATACTCACCCTTTTTTAATGCTTATAAAACCTTACCCGTTAGGTCAAAGCCTCAACCTTCAAAATGTGTAGAATGAAGGATTGATTAATTCTATTGTATGACAGTGTAAGGCAAATGGAAAACAAATTGCTTCAATTCAGCATATAACCATACCCAAAATGAATATCTTTTTTTAAGACCCATCTTTTTGTTTCTGTTGGGTTACCATTTTAGCTTATTCTGATTGCTTTGTCACTACAAGCGGGAGGATTTATTATGAACTGGGACATGCTTGAACCAATTTTAATCATTATCAGTATTGATATCATTTTAGGCGG
This sequence comes from Halobacillus sp. B29, assembly GCF_052246755.1. Lineage (NCBI taxonomy): Bacteria > Bacillati > Bacillota > Bacilli > Caryophanales > Bacillaceae > Halobacillus > Halobacillus sp. B29. The sequence continues at coordinate 34,867 of NZ_JBQQCM010000021.1, read as the reverse complement.
CGATAACGCCATCGTCATCGCCCTTGCCAGTCGGAACCTTCCCAAGCACCAGAGAAATAAAGCTATTTTTCTTGGGACAGGCCTTGCCATCGCAGCTCGTATCTTACTAACAGCTGTTGCTCTTTATCTTCTCCAAATTCCCTACCTTCAATTAGTCGGTGGACTGTTTCTTTTTTACATTGCCATGCAATTATTAACAGATAACGATGATAATCAGGATATTCATGGAGGAGACAACTTAATGACCGCCGTTAAAACCATCGTACTGGCAGATATTGTCATGGGCTTTGACAATGTACTCGCTATTGCTGGAGCTTCACATAACAATATCGTACTTGTGGTCTTCGGATTATTAATTTCCGTACCGATTATCATCTGGGGAAGTCGATTCATCCTCCTGCTTATGGACAAGTTTCCCCTTCTCATCTACTTCGGGGCAGGATTACTCGCTTATACAGCAGCCGAAATGATGATCGAGGATCACTCCGTGTCTTACCTCATCATAGATTATCCTGAAGTAAAAGTCTGGATGCCTGTCCTGTCTGTAATAGCCGTTACTTTTACAGGTTATTTTGTAAATAAACGAAAAGAAGGCCATAATTAAAACAAAAACTGTGACCCTCAGGACCACAGTTTTAACGTTTATTTAATTAACTAACTTCTGTGCTTCTTTTAATTGGAACGTACGTACACTTCGCGGAAGGAAGCGACGAATCTCATCTTCGTTATATCCTACTTGCAGACGCTTATCATCAATGATGATCGGGCGGCGAAGTAAACCAGGGTTTTCCTGAATAAGATCAAATAAATCCTGCATCGGCAATTGATCGAAATCAACCTTCAGCTTTTGGAATACTTTGGAACGCGTAGAGATAATCTCTTCTGTTCCGTCTTCCGTCATTCTAAGGATCTGCTTAATCTCATCTAAAGTAAGAGGTTCGGAAAAGATGTTCCTCTCCGTATAAGGGATATCGTGCTCTTCAAGCCAAGCCTTTGCTTTACGGCATGATGTACAACTTGGTGAGGTATAAAGTGTGACCATACAGAAACTTCACTCCTCAATATTTTTATTATGGTAAAAATTTGAACTGCTTATTAAATTACAATCAATATAATCTGACCTACTTTAACTATAACACATCTGTCAACTGTTTTATATCTCTATATCAATCGGAACAAGCCTGTGACGTCTAATTTCATCTTGAACTAATATGTACCACTGGATGCAATACTCTAAACCACATTATCCATAAAAAATAAGAGTTTTTTTCAATTGTGAACATTTATTGAAAAAACCCACCTGTATATCGGTGGGTAATGAAACCTAAGAATTTTTAGACTTATCCAGTTCGTCTAAAATATCCTCGATTCCACGATTTTCATCCATTTGAAGAACTTCATCTACATGCTGGTAGGATTTACCGTAGAAATCTTCATCTCTGTAGGTATGAACTTCCGTATACATACGTTTCATTTGTTCATAAATTTCTTCTTCTGTAGCACCTTCAGGGGACCAATAAAGAATCTCCATCTGATTGACTTCATTCGTAGCGAGGGAACGCCTCGTGTACCCAATCGACTGGGCGTGCTTAAAACCTTCTCTTTGATAGAAGCGAAGACGTTTTTCGGAATCCGTCTCATCATAATCCACAGGCTCTACTTCCAGAATGATGGGTTTGTTTTTAGCTTTCATTTTCTCAATAAGTTTGTGTCCAAGCCCCTGGCCGCGAGCAGCAGTGGAAACGTATACATAATCAATAAAAATGAAGGAATCGAATTCTGCATACATTAATACATGCTTGTCACCTTCATCCTTATAGTAGACGTCGCTTTTTTCTTTAAGTAATGCTTCCATATGTTCTTTTGACTTCATTTCCTCTACAGGAAAATATTTGTTCAGCTTTTCATACCAATTCATTGATCTACTCCCTTTTCATTAATTACTTTCATTATACAGAAGTTTGTGACTATTGTTAAATCCGTAGACGTCCTCCATTTAGTAATCTTCCCTGCTTCCTTTAAAAATAAACGAAGAGTGCCGGTGTCCAGCACTCTTCCTTATTAATTCATAGGGGTATAATCAACATTTGATGTGTAATTATTTGTAGCGTTCCATAGAAGATATTCATGGATCCCGTTTTCTTCAAGAGCTTTAATTTGAGCTTCTACTTCAGCCTTTCCATACTGCTTAGTAGCCCCTGAATAAAGCCAGGGTGCTTCAAAATCCTGCAGCCATGGGCGGGAAGTTGGTTTATTCTCCAACTTACTTAATACTTCATTCTCTACTTTGGCGTACTCATCAATGACACGATAAGGTTCGGTATCCGGTTGGGATATGCCAAAATATGGCCCCCAGTGACTAGGATAAATCATCGATGATATAACATCTACGTTTTCAGAGATTTTCGAGAAATTCTGACCAATGTTTGGAGCTTCCGGAATCGTAGCGGAATAACCGAAGATGTCTACAGAAACATCAACGTCGTAATTAGATAATTCTTTGTTGGCAAAAGCTACAAAATCGGTTACAGCTTTCACACGTTTCTGTACTTCTTCCATTTCCAGTTCAGCATATTCACCCTGGTCATATTCCAGGACGCTGTCACGATTTCCGAATCCCTCTGGAAAACGAACATAATCAAACTGGATTTCCTGGAAGCCCATTTCAGCTGCCTGCTTCGCAATATCCAGATTGTACTCCCATACTTCTTTCAAGAATGGGTTAACAAATGCTTCTCCGCGTCCATTCACCCACACCTTGCCATTTTTAGTGTAAGACAAATCCGGTCGCTTTTCAGCAAGCATAGAATCCTTAAATACTACCACACGGGCAATAGGATAAATACCTTTCTCCTCAAGAGTTTTCAGCAATTTCTTGGGGTCATCGATAAATGGTTCGGCAATGTCTTCATAAGGCGAGCCTTTTTCCGGTTGAAAGGTAATGTTTCCATGATCTTCTTTAATATCGATTACCATGGCATTTAAGTCCGAGTTCTCAACCAGTTTAGTCAATTCATTCATTTTCTTTCCGCCGGCAGAAGGACCCGTGACATATATCCCTCTTACTGCGTCTGGATATTCAAAATTAAGTCCTGAATTATACATAAAGCGTGCAGCTGGCTGTGAGGTATCCAGCGTCTTCAAACCTAGTTCTTTCTTCGTAAGCATAAGGGCTTCTTTCTTTTCTTCATCTGCGGCATTAACGTTATGTAGTGATACAGTACAAGAGATCAGCAAAAGACTAGCAACGATTAACATCCATTTCAGTTTTCTCCCCATTTGATCCTGCTCCTATTTAAAGTTTTTATCACTATTCATTATATAAGAGGATAGTTGCTAAGAATAGCCCTTAATTGAAATTTATGTAAATATTCTTAAACTCTCTATTTACTATCGACTTTTTTTATAAATGTTGAAGAAGATATAAATTTGAATAATTTTTTATTATTAATTTCTTGAAAATATTATTCAACTATAGGGCCGTTTACTGTAAGACTCAGTTTCAAGATACTTGAAGAGAGGGAAGGTCCTGCGGGGGACGATTTCGCTTTCCGGCCCTGCACGACGCAGGGTCGTTCGACGTTGCCACACGACGTGGCGTTCTTAGTCGAACCTCTTCTGTGCTGAGCTTCCTCGGGCTTGACAGCCCTGCGGGATCTCACCGATCATGTTCATCCCGCAGGAGTCTTCATCGTCCCCCTCCGGACCTGGCCGAATCATAAACTCGAAACCATTTAAGAAATCGACTGGTTCATGAGACAAAAGCATGGATCACGAGGCTATTTTTATGCTATATCGATGTGAAATAGACTTCCATAAAAGCATGTAGGACCGATTAAGAAAGAGAACATCTTCTCTTATAAAAGCGTCCGTTATGCTTACTCGGCTGGGCTGGTGGGGAAATGGCGAGACTCTCATGGGAGAAGGAACTAGGTGAGATCCCGCAGGGAGTGAAACGAGCGAGGAAGCTCACCGTTCCCCCATAGGAAAGCGAGTTATTTCCCCACCAGCCCTTATCCATCTAACGTAACGGACCCATTTATCTCGAAACTGAGTCTTCAACAAACGGGAGCTTTTCTTCAAGATCTATGTGGAGAGCATTTCTTAATCAAAAAAAGAGACCTTGTCTCAATAGACAAGATCTCTCTTTTAGAAGACTTATTTCGTTTTTGTCGCATGTTCTTTTTTGTAGAAGTCGAACTCCTTCGTTGTGCAAAGCACCCAGTGGCCTGGACGTACTTCACGGAATTCCGGTTCTTCACTCGTATCGTGATTATTTGGATTATACGTAAAACGTTCACGAGAACGTTCATAGTCAGGGTCAGGCAGCGGAATCGCTGACAATAAAGATTGAGTATAAGGATGAATCGGGTGATTATACAGATCATCTGAATCGGCAACTTCCACCAATTTCCCGAAATACATAACCCCAATTCGATCACTAATATATTTAACCATGGACAGATCGTGGGCGATAAATAGATACGTCAGTCCTTTTTCCTCCTGAAGCTTTTTCAGAAGGTTTACGACTTGAGCTTGAATAGATACGTCCAATGCAGAAATCGGCTCATCCGCAATGATAAAGCTTGGATCTACAGCCAGCGCACGGGCAATTCCTATACGCTGACGCTGTCCGCCACTAAACTCGTGAGGGTAGCGGTTCGCATGTTCTTTGTTCAAACCAACCGTTTCCAAAAGCTCATGAACTCTTGCTTTACGCTCTTTATCGTTTTTGGCAAGACCGTGGATATCCATACCTTCCGCAATAATATCCTCTACCTTCATACGAGGGTTTAATGAAGCATAAGGATCCTGGAAAATCATTTGCATTTCACGGTTAAACTTTTTCAAATCTTCACGGTTTTTCTTCCCGTGAACATTTTCACCATCAAAAATGACTTCTCCATCTGTAGCATCATAAAGACGAATGATGGTACGTCCGGTTGTTGATTTTCCACAGCCGGACTCTCCAACAAGACCAAATGTTTCACCTTTATAGATATCAAAATTTAAGCCATCTACAGCTTTAACCACACTGTGGCGGCCGGTCTTGAAATGTTGTTTTAGGTTTTTAATCTCTACCAGCTTCTCTTGACTCATATGCGATCACCTTTCTCATTGCTTGAGGATGATTTAGCCATCCCCTCCATACGTTTCTTAATCGAAGCAGGGGGCTCCATGTTTGGAGCATTCTCATGTAACAACCATGTAGCTGCATAATGAGTCTCAGAAACTTTAAACATTGGAGGCTCTTGCTCCAGATCAATCTGCATCGCGTACTCATTACGAGGGGCAAATGCATCTCCTTTTGGAGGATCCAATAGATCCGGAGGCGAACCTGGAATGGCATATAATTCTTCGTCGGCACTGTCTAGAGACGGCATAGAGCCGAGTAATCCCCACGTATAAGGATGTTTAGGATTGTAGAAAATATCATCTACTGTTCCAATTTCAACAATCTTCCCTGCATACATAACTGCTACACGATCCGCCACATTGGCTACCACTCCGAGGTCGTGTGTAATAAAGATCGTAGCTGAATCCGTTTTCTTTTGAATATCCTTCATTAGTTCAAGGATTTGAGCCTGAATCGTTACGTCCAGGGCCGTGGTTGGCTCATCAGCGATCAACAGTTTAGGATTACAAGCAAGTGCTATAGCGACAACGACACGCTGCCTCATTCCACCAGAAAACTGGTGAGGGTATTGTTTTAATCGGCTTTCAGGATCAGGAATACCTACAAGCTCCAATAACTCAACCACACGCTTGCGAGCTTGTGCGCGGTCCATTTTCTGGTGCTTAATCAACCCTTCCATGATCTGGTTTCCTACTTTCATCGTAGGATTCAAGGAAGTCATCGGATCCTGGAAAATCATAGCCATTTCCTTACCACGGATCTTCTGCATTTGCTTTTCACTCATCTTTGTTAAATCTCTGCCTTCAAAAAGAATCTCGCCTTCTTTAATTCGGCCAGGCGGTTTAGGGATCAGCTGCATCAGAGCTTTCGTTGTGACTGATTTACCAGAACCTGACTCACCTACGATAGCCAGAGTTTCTCCTTTATTAAGATCGAAACTAACCCCACGTACAGCTTTGACTTCACCGCCGTAGGTGTCAAAGGATACATGCATGTTATTTACTTCTAGTAGTTTTTCCATTGTTACACCTACCTCCTATTCACGCATCTTCGGATCAAATGCATCACGAAGACCGTCTGCTAAGACATTAAAGGCAATCATGATTAGAGAGATTACAATTGCCGGGAACAATAAAATATGCGGATAAATTTGTAGAGACTTAAATCCATCATCGATTAATGTACCTAATGAGGCAATTGGAGTAGGCAGTCCTAGTCCGATAAAGCTCAAGAAAGCCTCGAAGAATATGGCACTTGGAATCGTAAACATGGTATTTATAACAATTAAGCCTGTTACGTTAGGTACTAAATGCTTTCTCAATATACGGTTGTCCGGAGCACCAAGGGTTCTTGATGCTAATACGAACTCCTGGTTTTTCAGCTTCAGGATTTGTCCTCTGACAATCCTGGCCATCGATATCCAGCCGGTTATCGTCAAGGCAATGGTGATCGATAATATCCCCGGTTCCAGTATCAGAATCATGAGAATGACAACGACCAGATTTGGAATCCCCATAAGAATTTCGATAATACGCTGCATGTAGTTATCGACACGGCCACCGTAATAAGCAGAGATTCCCCCATAAGCTACACCAATGACCATATCAATCGCTGCGGCTAGTAACGCAATGTACAAGGAAATACGAGTACCTTTCCATGTACGTGTCCATAAGTCACGTCCAAGTCCGTCTGTACCGAACCAGAATGACTGATCATTCATATCTTTTGCTGCATACACATCATATACCGCTTTAACCTGTGCAGGTTCTCCATTGGAACCGTCACTGACTACAGATGTTTTGATGAATTCTTCATCGTTATTAAATCGCATATTCGCATTTGTCGTCGCCTGTTCTACTGTTGCACCTGACATCGTGGCGGATAAGGTTCCATCCATCCCGAGCCAGCCCAGACCTTCAACTTTTGGAGGCATTTTAGCACGCCCAAGATCCTGTTCGAATTCTCCGTATTGGTTCATATAAGGACCAAAAATAGCCATAAGTATCAAGATTATCAGAGTCGCAAGACCAATCATGGCCCCTACGTTTTTACGCAGTCTCATGAAAGAATCCTGCCAGAAAGAAAGACTCGGTCTGGCTATTTTTTCACCTTCATTTTCCTGTCGTTCTACGGGTACAAATAATTCTTTCGATGGTTTGTGGTTATCCATAAGTTACTACTCTCCTTCAGCCAGTCGGATTCTAGGATCAATGACTCCATAAAGGAGATCAATGACAAGGATGATGAAAATGAAAAGGAACGCGATTAGTAACGTGGTACCCATTATAATCGGAAAGTCATTTGTGTTAATCGCTTTAACGAACTGTTCACCAATCCCAGGTACGGCGAAAATATTTTCAATTACAAGTGTTCCCGTCACTAAACCGATTGCTAGTGGTCCCAGTACCGTAACCAATGGAATTAAAGCATTTCGCAGACCATGTTTGAAAACAACGCCGAACTTGTTAACCCCTTTTGCACGAGCCGTTGTAATATAGTCAGATCCTAATACCTCAAGCATCTCGGTTCTCATAAAACGAGCGGCAATGGCGAGCGGGAAGATCGCAAGGGCGATCGTGGGCATGACTGTGTGTTGCCAAGTTCCCCATAAGGCTACTGGGAACCAGCCTAATTTAACGCCAATGTAATATTGCAATATTCCTGCAAATACGAATGAAGGTATGGATTTTCCGAGTACGGCTATGAATGTCGAACCATAATCCAAAAATCCATTATGATAAATCGCTGACACTAATCCGAGCAGCATCCCTAAAATGGTACCAACGATCATGGCTTGAACCCCAATGGTCATCGAAGGTCCGATACGCTCCATAATAATGGTGGTTACTTCCCTGTTATCAAACTGGAAAGATATACCTAAGTCACCTTGGGTAAGGTTGACTATATAATTGAAATACTGTACAGGTACCGGATCATCCAGTCCGTACTTTTCTAACACTACCGCTTGTTGCTCTTCTGATAATTTATCTGCAGCACTTAGGGGAGTACCTGGTAAAAATTTCATCAGGAAGAACGTAAAGGTAGCGATCAAGAACATCGTTATAATCATGTATCCTAGTCGTTGAAGTATATAACGTGTCATATGAACACCTCCTGTGAATTTAAAACCTACTATCTTATTTTTTGAATAGACAGAAAGTTGTCTATAATTAGAATACTTTCTTTGCAGGGAAAAAGAGAGCATACGCCAACTGTTTGGACATATACTCTCTCCCTTATTAGCTAGCCTATATATGGTTTAGAATAGTTTTGTCTATTATTTACCTTCAATATAAGCGTACTTGTAGATGTAGTCAGGTCCCATAGGGTTAGTAATGACACCTTTAACATATGGCTTAACTAGTTTAGCAGATGCACGCTGGTAAAGTGGAGCAAGTACAGCGTCTTCTTGAATTAGTTTCTTCTCTGCTTCAAGGAATGTTTCAAAGCGTTTAACTGGCTCTTGAGCAAGCTCGTTGTTCGCTTTTTCAATCATGCCATCATACTCGTCACTAGCATAACCAGTGTGGTTGTTTCCACCGTCGGTTACCCACATGTTTAAGAAAGTATTCGGGTCGATATAGTCAGGTCCCCATCCAGCATTTTGGATGTCATACTCCATATTCTTGTCGCGGTCAATACGCTCTTTAAATGGAACGGCCTGGACGTTGACAGTCAATCCTTCAAGTTCTTCAAGCTGGTCTTTAAGGTAAGCATCAAGGTTCTTAGCTACATCACTGTCGCCGCCAAGGTAGCCGATTTCAGCATCCTCAATACCTAGTTCCTGCTTAGCTTCAGACCAAAGTTTTTGAGCTTCTTCTTTATTGGTTTCTACAAGATCTCCGTTGATTTCACGGAAGTCTTCTCCGCTTTCAGGGTGCTTAACGAAATCTTCAGGAATATCACCTACAGCAGGGATAGATCCGTTGTTCAGGATAACGTTAACCATGTCTTCACGGTTAATGATCATCTGCATAGCTTTACGAGCTTTCACGTTTCCAAGAATTTCGTTCTCCTGGTTGAATTTCAAGTAGAACAAAGTAGGTTCTTTCTCTACTTGGAAGTCTTCATTAGAACGGTACTGGTCAACGAATTCAGCTGATAGACCTGTACGGTCGATGTCGCCGCTCTGGTAAAGGTTTACACCAGTAGAAGTTTCTTTAACAACACTTACATTAATTTTATCAAGTTTAACTGCTTCAGCATCCCAGTAATCTTCATTCTTCTCAAGAACCCAGCCTTCGCCGTGGTTCCATTCAGTCATTTTGAAAGGACCATTGGATACTAGAGTGTCAGCTTCCAGAGAGAAATCTTCGCCTTGTTCTTCAACGAATTTCTGGTTCAATGGAAGGAATGTACCAAAAGTAGTTAACGATTCGAAATAAGGAATCGGTTTTTCAAGCGTAATTTCAAGCGTATAATCATCTACTGCTTTAACACCCAGTTCTTCTGGAGGTGTTTCGCCATCAGCGATTGCAGTTGCATTCTTAATAACTCCGCCCATCATGTAAGGACCATATTCAGATCCAGTATCAGGGTTTACAGCGCGCTGCCAAGCGTAAACGAAGTCGTTCGCTGTAACAGGCTCACCGTTTGACCATGTTGCATCTTCACGCAGGTTAAATGTCCAAGTAAGAGCATCTTCACTTACTTCGTGGTCTTTCGCAATTGCTGGTTCTGGTTTTCCACCTTCACCCAGACGATAAAGCCCGTCCATTGTGGAACCAAGGAATTGGAAAGCTACTGCGTCTGTAGCAAGTGCTGGATCCATCGTTGGGATCTCCGCACTGTCCGTAATGTTAAGTACTTGTTCGCTGTCTCCTGAAGATTGTTCTTCAGTATTCTCTGAATCCCCGCCGTTGTCAGAAGAACCTGAATCTCCTTCGGATTCATTTCCTCCTCCTGAACATGCAGCCAGGAACATGCTTAGTACTAATGCTAGTACTAGCAATAACCAATTTGTCTTTTTCATGTAGAAAAGACCTCCCCTAATTTTTCTAAAAGTATCGTGGCGCTTTGTCCACAATACGAATTATACAAGTTTTCTAACTATTTTGCATTACCTTTTTTTCCGAAAAATAGTATGAAGCCCATCATTATTACTTTTCTGTAACATAAAACGTGACTTTTTACCTAGTTTATTTTACAACATTTACGTGTCGAATTTCATTAATTATAAGCTATTTTGTATAAAGAAGGGGAGGCTTGAAAAGCTGAACCCGCATTTAATGCGGTTATACGTTAAAGTAAGTGAATATACCATTCAATATTCCTTCAACCGTGAATTTTCTGTTTATTAATCCCATTTACAATTCCTTCATAGATGAAGACGTGATATAATATGTACGAGTTTTAAGGAAAGGTGTGACATTCGGTGAATGTGCTAAGAAACAAATGGATGGGTGTCGCAGGAAATCTTCTGCTTGTCAGCCTGCTTTTCGCCATTTTGGCGCCTGTCTATGATTTATTCCATTTTATTAATCAGCTTTTCTATATTGCCTATTTCTATTTGTTTGTCGGAATACTTCTGTGGGTGATCCGTGGAGGTTTCTTCGATGCCATTACGTATAGTATGAGAAGATTTTATAACCGCGTTTCGAAACAACAGGATTATCTTGACGATTGGAAGCAGAAACCTCTTCCTTCCCAGACCATTGAAAATACGTGGCTGAAGTTCTTCCTTTTTCATGGCGGAATGTTAACGGCAGGTTTACTGGCTTTACTGGCTCTTTACTATAATCTTTAGGGGTTTGCACGTTAATCATTTATCGGCTATAATATAAATCTTACAATATAAAATTAAAGGCTAAGAATAAGGAATAGTACTCGACACTGTAATCTTTTCAGAGAGACTGTGGATGCTGGGAACAGTCAGGATCAGTGGGAGGAAATGGGCCTTAGGAGCTTCTATCGACGCACGATCGGCGTTAACGATCTTAAAGTTGACTTTTACGTTTAAAAGTAATCAGGGTGGCACCGCGGATCATTCGTCCCTTCCATATGGAAGAGATGAATGATCTTTTTTTATAGCCTAAAACTAATAATGAGGTGAATGTGATGAAAACCATTTTTTCAGGGATTCAGCCGAGTGGTACGTTAACACTTGGGAACTATTTAGGAGCGATGAAGCACTTCGTAGACTTACAGCATGATCAGAAATGCTATTTCTGCATTGTAGACGAGCATGCCATTACAGTACCGCAGGACCGTTTAAAGCTCAGGGATAACATTCGTTCTCTTGCGGCTTTGTATTTAGCCTCCGGTATCGATACGGAGAAATCTACATTATTTATTCAATCTGAGGTGCCTGCGCATACTCAGCTAGGATGGATGCTGCAATGTGTGAGTTATATAGGAGAACTTGAGAGGATGACCCAATTTAAAGACAAATCCGCTTCTGGAGGCAAGGAAGGCGTTACCTCTGGACTGCTGACCTATCCACCTCTCATGGCTTCGGATATTCTTCTCTACCAAACAGACATTGTGCCTGTAGGTGAAGACCAGAAGCAGCACCTTGAACTGACACGAAACCTGGCGCAGCGTTTTAATAATAAATATAATGATATCTTTACCGTGCCTGAAGTCCGCATTCCAAAAACAGGGGCAAGAATTATGTCTCTGCAGGAGCCGACTAAAAAAATGAGCAAGTCGGATGAAAACCAGAAAGGCTATATTTCGATGCTCGATGATGAGAAAAAAATAATGAAAAAGGTTAAAAGTGCTGTTACGGACTCAGAAGGAATTGTGAAGTTCGATAAGGAAAATAAACCAGGAGTCTCCAATTTGCTGACGATTTACTCGATCTGCTCCGGAATCAGCATTGAAGAACTTGAAGCTAAATATGAAGGAAAAGGATACGGAGTCTTCAAGGAGGATGTTGGAGCCGCTGTCGTTGAGACACTGAAACCGATCCAGAATCGTTATTATGAACTAATTGATTCTGTAGAACTGGATGATATCCTAGATAAAGGGGCTGAAGACGCTTCTTTTGTAGCCAATAAGATGCTGCGGAAAGCGAAGAAAGCCATGGGACTCGGCCGCGTGAGAAAGAAAAAATAACTGAAGCTCCAGAAGAACAGCCAGAATTGAGTGATACCACTCAATTCTGGCTGTTTATTTTATGGGATACGTGCTGGTTTTCTCCTTGCCAAATCGTTTCAAAGAAGGGCTGCCCTTTAACTAGTTTCTCACACAGCTCTTCATGTAAAGAAGTCCACCCCTTGCAAGTTCCTTCATATAGGAGGTCCCATGCCTCCTCATTCGTCAGCTGCTTCAAGTATGGATATTGGTCAGGATCCCATTCCGTAAGCCAATACCTGATTTCTTCTGGATGATCGGAATTTTTTAATTGGTCCAGGGCCATCATAAGTAGTTGTTTTAATTGCCTCTCTCTGCGAGTCAGGCCAGCCATTTTGGCAGGTGCCAGAGAAAGAATGTGGTGTTCTTTTAATACACTTTCTTCTATTGAATAGGAAGCAGGCTTCTTACCCTGAACCATTTCAAATACCAGACGTTCCTGTCTTGGAATTAATCGGCTTTTCTTAACAGGCAATGTGTATCCAAGGGTGTCAAATACGATGACATCTTCCCCGTCTGTTACCACAGCCGCATATTCAACGGTCTGTCTCTCCTGATTCTTTTTCATGTACGTCTTTCTATGGACGTCCTGCAGCAAGGGCAGCGGCAGATCCTGCAAATCATTTTCAATAAAGTTAAATAGTTCATTCGTTACAAGCAGGAGTGGAATTTGATCCACTAGCTCAATTCCGTCTTCTTTCCTCCACTCATGGAATCGACAGACATTGTATCCATTCTCTTCACCTTCAAACCAATTTACCCATAAGTCGTGCATGTATAGCATATCGGCCCCTCACTTTCATTCAGTGATCTCTTTAGGTTACATTATGACCAATAATGGCTATTTTATTCTTTAGATCCATTATTTACTAAACTAATCTCTCATAAATATAATGGCTGTCGTAATGAACAAAATCCCTAAGGGAAACAAGTAACATTCAAACCTGGACTGAATCAAAATGAGAAATTCCCACCAGCTGAGACCTGCTGGGATGAGGTTCAAATACGTAATCGTCACGGTTCCTCCAGCTACAGCAAAACCGAACCCCGTCAAAAATACGATCCACCACCACATGTGACAACCTCCCAGCCTGTCCTCCTGTTCTATAATATGAAGGTTGTTCCTCGGACATGCCCTTGTTTCGTACTTCCTTCTTCCTCTTTACTTCTTTGCCAATTAAAGGTAAATTAAGGAAGGAATGGAACCGTAAGTAGGAAGGATTGATGATCGCTTGAGTACCACTCGTTCAAATTGCTCTATCGATAAAAATAGACGAAGGTTAAAGGTGATGCTTGCTGTTTTAACGCTATGCTTCCTTTTTACGGCCGGCTTTACCTCTTTTGAATATTTAGCAGGCAAGCAGCAGGCTTTAAGCCAGCAAAATCCCGCTCCCATTAAACCTGATATAAACATAGAAGATGCCAAGAAAGAGTCCGCTTTTCCTTTTCATGGAGAGCCGGACCCCGAAGGTGCATTATCTCTCCTCCTTTTAGGGACGGACCAGAGAGATACCGAGACTGCCCGAACAGATACGATTATGATTCTTCGCTATCATCCGGAAAAACAGAGTTTGAAGCTCGCTTCCATCATGCGGGATACATATGTAGAAATTCCCGGGCACGGATTAAACAAAATTAATGCGGCTTATGCCCTGGGAGGCCCGGATCTGTTAAGAAAGACCATAGCTCAAAATTTCGATATTCCATTGGAGCATTATGCAATGGTGGATTTCAGCGGCTTCAGTCATATCGCTGATACGATTGCCCCTGGTGGACTCGAGGTTACGATAGAGAAGGATTTGAATTATCAATCAGAAGGTGGAGACACCGTTATTGACCTGAATGAAGGTGTGCAGCGGCTGGATGGAGAGGAACTTCTCGCTTATTCACGTTTCAGAAGTGATAGTGAGGGGGACTTCGGCCGTGTAGAACGGCAGCAGAAAGTTCTTGCTTTATTGAAAGAACAGCTTCTTTCCATTGAAAGTCTGTGGAAAGTGCCCCGGCTGCTTGGCTCTATACAACCTTACGTGGATACAGATGCTGGAAGCGGGATGTATATGGAAGCAGCCAAGGATTACTTCCTTCATCCCCCCGAGAAGCTGGAAACGCTCCGTATTCCAACCACAGACAATGTGTGGAACGAACGGAAGCCGTATCCAACAGGTCTCGTTCTAAATCACGATCAGAATAAAACCCGTGTGGACTTAAAGAAGTTCTTATATGATTAAAGAGAATAGTTACAAAAAAATCCCCGATGCCAAACGCGGCATCGGGGATTTACTTTATATTAATCATTGTATTTCTGGAAAATCAACGTAGCATTGTGTCCGCCAAAGCCTAGAGAGTTACTCATAACAGCATTAATCTCCTGCTTTCTGGCTTCATTCGGCACATAATCCAAATCACACTCTGGATCCGGAGTTTCATAATTAATCGTAGGAGGCAGAATTCCTTCATTAATCGCTTTTAATGAAATAACAGACTCAACTGCTCCTGCGGCTCCAAGCAAGTGTCCTGTCATGGATTTCGTGGATGAGATCGCCAGTTTATTCGCATGCTCCTTGAACACCGTTTTCGCTGCGTACGTTTCAAATTTATCGTTTAATTCTGTAGATGTACCGTGGGCATTTAAATAATCAATCGCTTCCGGTTCAACACCTGCATCCTGCAGAGCCTGCTTCATCGCACGAGAAGCTCCGTCCCCTTCTGGAGCTGGGGATGTAATGTGATAGGCGTCCCCTGTTGAACCATACCCTGTTAGTTCGCCATAGATTTTAGCTCCGCGCTGCTTCGCGGATTCCAGGGATTCAAGAATCAGAATACCGGCACCTTCGCCCATGACAAAGCCATCACGGTCTTTATCAAATGGACGGCTCGCTGTATTCGGGTCTTCGTTAAGAGAAAGCGCTCGTGCGGACGCAAAGCCGGCAAAGGACATTTTGGTCATCGGCGCTTCGGTACCGCCTGCGATCATTACGTCAGCGTCTCCTCTTTGAATAACTTTGAAAGCATCGCCAATTGAGTTAGCCCCCGAAGAGCAGGCGGTTACGGTGCAGGAATTAATCCCTTTGGCACCAAGCGAAATGGAGACCTGTCCAGCTGCCATATCCGGGATCATCATTGGAATGAAGAAAGGACTGACACGGCGGTAGCCTTTTTTCTGGAAGGTTTCGAATTGGGATTCGTACGTTCCCATTCCGCCGATTCCCGAGCCAATCCACACGCCGGTCCGATTCGCAATTTCATCCGTAATCTTCAAATCTGCATCCTCTACGGCCATATGAGAAGCAACCATGGCATATTGAACAAATGGATCCATACGGCGAGCATCTTTACGGTCAATATAGCTGGAAGGATCAAAGTCTTTTAATTCAGCGGCGACGCTGACCGGATAATCATCTTTGTTCACTTTCGTTATTTCGCCGACACCAGATCGGCCGCTTTTAATACTGCTCCACATTTCTTCTACTGAATTACCTACAGGAGTGACTGCTCCCATACCGGTAATGACGACACGTCGTTTATCCATAAAT
The DNA here is from genome assembly GCF_052246755.1 of Halobacillus sp. B29. Classification (NCBI taxonomy): domain Bacteria; kingdom Bacillati; phylum Bacillota; class Bacilli; order Caryophanales; family Bacillaceae; genus Halobacillus; species Halobacillus sp. B29. The sequence goes on along the minus strand of NZ_JBQQCM010000021.1, from coordinate 19,120 downwards.
GTATTCCTCCTCGGTTACTTACCCCATCGGAGAGCTACGGCGCCCCAGGTGAGTCCGCCACCAAATCCGACAAGTACTACTAAATCATTATCTTTTATTTTACCTGCTTTTACTTCTTCTGACAAAGCCATCGGGATCGAAGCGGAAGATGTATTTCCGTATCGTTTCACAGAAGTAGCCATCTTATCCTCTGAAATACCCAGGCGTTCGCGTGCAGCTTCCATAATTCTTATGTTAGCCTGATGCGGGATTAAATAATCTACATCTTCTTCTTTCAGGCCAATTTTCTTGACCACGTTCACAGAAGACTCAGGCATTTGTCTTACGGCAAATTTAAACACTTCTCTACCGTTCATGAACAAGGTTTCATCCTGGTACAAATGTGGTCCGCCGCTTCCATCAGAGCCGAGTTCAAAGGACATAATCCCTCTATCGTCACTGACTGGACCGATCACGGCTGCGCCTGCTCCGTCTCCGAATAGGACGCATGTGTTTCGATCTTCCCAGTTGGTAATCTTGGATAATTTCTCAACCCCGACAACCAGAACATTTTTATAACCGCCGCTTTCAATGAATTGCTTAGCTGTAATGACACCATACATAAAGCCTGCGCAGGCTGCGCTTAAATCCATTGCCGCTACTTTTCTAGCTCCAAGCTGTTCTTGCAGCATCGTTGCAACCGATGGAAACGGCTGATCAGGAGTAACGGTAGCCACTAAAATCATATCCAGTTCTTCAGCATCCATGTTGGCATCCTCAAGGGCGCTTCTGGCGGCATTTACTGCCATATGGGAAGTGTCTTCCCCATCTGCCGCGATACGGCGTTCTTCTATTCCAGTGCGGGACCGGATCCACTCATCACTTGTATCCACCATTTTCTCTAAATCTTGGTTGGTAAGGACTTTTTCTGGAGCGTAGTGACCTACACCCAATATACCTGCGTTCATATATTCATCCCCTTAAAGGTAAAGTCTAATATCTTATATCAATTCTTATGACTTGGTACTAATTTTAATTCATCTCTTTGGTTTCTGCAAGTAGAAGCTTTTCCAATAATAGTGCCGCCCACAAAGAGGAAACGTAGTTTACATACAGTACGTATAAGGGGGTGAATGTCATGGCCAAAAGACCTCAATCTCCATTCGATCATTTCTGGCAAGGTCCCAATAATCGTAACCAAGCGGAAGAACCAGAAGAAGAAAAAACAGAAGAAGAACAGCCACCGGCCGACTGGGGAACGGTTTGGGAAGAAGTTAATAAAACATGGAAGACAATCTATCCGATGATTAAACCTATGGTTAATAAATTTAAAAAGTAGCGGTATTGCTTTATACTTTCTTACCATCCAGCCGATTGCTAAAAAAACTCTGAAGCCTCATCTGGCTTCAGAGTTTTGATGATTGGGCAAATACCCTGTTTCGATATACCGTTTTACAGCACGGTCAATTTCCCTTTGAAACTCCTTCGGGATCTCCGGGCTGTAGGGTCCCATTTCAATGGCCCCTTCTTCAAAATCAAACATTAGCGGACGTCCGGGCAGGTTATCGTTTAAGTACTTTTCCATAGCAATTTTATAAACAGCATCTACTTTTTGTATCGTACTGGTGAGAACAGCCTTCCCGCCAACATCGGACTGATCGTTCACGTAACCGACCGCATAGTGGTCATGCTGCTTTATCTGTTTGATGACCGCCTGGTTAAATACATCCCCGGCAGGATAAAACACATCAGCACCCTGCTTCTCTAACCGTTCATACTGGCTGAGGGCCTTATCTGTATCTTCCCAGCTGTTTGTAAACGTGATCTCTACTTCAGCCTGCGGGTTCTGAAAATTGACACCTTCATAGAATCCTTCTACTTCAGGCTGCCATTCAAATGCCGCGATAATTCCAACCTTATCGCTTTCTGTCATCTGTCCTGCTGCCATGCCTCCAAAAAAGCCCATGGCCTGAGCACTGAAATTCAGACTGGTAACATTGTCCGCCGTAAAGGCCCCATTAAAATAAATGAACTGGATATCAGGATACTGCTTATGCAATTGTTGGAAATAATTTCCGTACACATGACTATGACCCAAAATGACCGTAGCCCCTTGATTGACCAGTTCTTCTACCGCTTGAACCGTTTTTGTGTAACTATTAATACCCTCTTTATAAGAAACATCAACACCGTACTCTTTCTCTATCGCTTTCAAACCCTCGTACCCTTGCTCTCCCCAGGCTTGATCATCAATGGCAGTCTCTACCAGCATCCCTGCATGATCGGCTTTTCCAGCAATATGATTACATCCGGTGAGCAGTAATAAAAGTACACATCCTGTATATACCCACTTCACAATAAGCACTCCTAGTAAAAACTACTTATATTTCCTCTTATTCTACATGGGTGGGCTCTATAAAGTAAATGTGTATATTTGAAACTTTCATTACAAATACAGTTTTCTCATCGTCTGGTAAGCTTTCCATACACTCTCTACACGCTTTTTATGATCTTCTGGGCTGCACAAATCTTCAAAAGGCTTCGGTTGTCTTTCTTCCTTCAACGTTAGGACATAAGGAATAAATTCGTTTAAAAAATCGCTAATATAGACAGCTTTAGACTCCCTGACCCATTCTAATAGCTCTCCCTCCTGTTCGATGCCTTTTTGACTGATATCCATCCACTCTCCATACAGCTTAGGTAACTCGACTTGTACAAATATCCGATCCTCATGTTTTCTCTCTACAATTAAATATTGGTCTGCATATTCAATAAATAGTTCATCATCTGTTGGCTGGGAGTGCCTTTCTTTGTCGTCTTTGGAATAAAAATGCTGAAAGTTACTATTCCTTCCTACGTACATATATAAATGTTCACTTAGAGACGCTTCCATGCGGTCGATTCCAATCACTTGCCTGCCTTCTTGTAAAAAACCGGTGCTCATATGATAGCCGATCCAATGAAAACATGGGTGTACAGTTATAAGCATTGATCGTCCCCTCCTTCATCATTTCAGTTTATTCACCACTGTTTTGAATCATGAACGGCCGCGAATACTTATTTCTTTTTTTAGGAAGTTCTGATAGTATTAAAATAGAATGTGTATGATTGAGGTGAGTTTAAATGAAGTTTGTATGGACGTTGATTTGGGCCCTTCTGCTGAGCTTCATGACGGCCTATGTAGTCAGTAATATGGCTGGAGGAAGTTTTGGTTTCACACAAGTGTTCATTATGACGCTTCTTTTTACTGGGGCGGCAGTGATACTTGGCGAAGGACTCATTAAAGACGAAGCTTAAAGATAGGTCATCATTGAACGTTGCTGTCTAATGATAGCAGCGTTTTTTCATGTACATAAACCGGCTCCAAATGAATAACTTGGCTTATTGCACATAGAAATCAAGTAACCGTATAGTAGAGAAGTGCTTTTTTATAGTTGGTTATTTATAAATAACCTTCGATGGAGTAAGGATCTATCCCACTGCTTTTGCTTGCACACAGGGCTTTTATCAGCAGTATCTCTGACTCAAGTTTCTTCACTAAACGGCCCTGTAAAAACTCTCTATTTTTATTCAAAATTGCTTCACACAGCTTTTTTATATGGAAAGGGATCAAGGAGGAAGAATAATGGAAGAAATTTTGATATTGATTAAATATTTATTTTTGGGGATATTTCAAGGATTTACAGAACCGATTCCAATCTCGTCCAGTGGACATCTGGTGCTTGTCCAAAACATTCTGGATATGGATTTTGAAGGATTAAATTTTGAGGTGCTTGTAAATTTCGGATCCTTAATCGCCGTTTTTATCATCTATTGGGATGATTTAGTCCGATTAGTCAAAAACGGAATCGGCTACATGCTTACCAAAGATGAACGGCAAAAAGATGATTTTGATTTTATCATTTATCTCATTATCGGAACGATTCCAGCCGGTGTCTTAGGAATACTACTGGGAGATGCTATAGAGGTATTATCCACACCAGAAACGGTAGGAATTACGTTGATTATTACTGGTGTTGCTTTATGGCTCATCAGAAATATGCGCGGTCGAAAAGGTGACGGACAACTGAACTGGAAGGATGCTGCTATTGTAGGATTCGCTCAGGCCATTGCTTTAATTCCAGGTATCAGCCGCTCAGGTGCGACCATTGTAGCTGCCATGTATCTCGGGATGAAACAGGAAACCGCACTGCGATTTTCTTTCCTTCTGTACATACCCGTAAGCTTAGGTACCATGCTATTATCAGCGGAAGAAGTCATCGCGGATGCTTCTCAAAATAATTTATGGATAGGTTATATTGCAGCTTTTCTAGCTTCTATTGTCGCTTCCTATCTTTCTTTAAAATGGTTTATGAATATCATGGCCCGTGGAAACCTCAAGTACTTCGCCTTCTATTGCTTTATCGTCGGCGGCATTACCTTACTCATCATCTGGTTCTAATAAAGTTTCATTAAACATCTTTGCTGACCAAACAGAAAAGCTCCCGTTTGTATAAGACTCTGTTTCGAGATAATTAGGCCCGTTACGTTAAAGGGCGGAGGGCTGGTTGGGAAATAAGTCGCTTTCCTGCGGGGGAACCGGCAAGCCTCCTCAGGCTACGCCTTCCGGGGTCTAGCCAGGCCCCTTCTCCCGCGGGAGTCTCCTCATTTCCCAACCAACCCAACTATAATTTTGCGACACAAAAGCAAACTTATCCCCTCTACCTCTTCATTCGTTTCACGGATCGTTGTTGAGTGATTGACTTTTGTAAGTTCAAGAAAAGCATTCTTTTTAGATGGATCTCCGTTGCTTCCACGATGAGCGTTCGGTGGTGACGCCTGCGGGAACAGCGCGAGCCGAAGATCCACTTGGTCAAGTGGTCTTCTTGACCAAGTTAGCTGAGCCCGTGCCCGCGGCAAGCATCCACCGATAAGCGATTCGTGAGACGCAACAACAAACGTCAACAACTCCCCTGGGTAGAATGGAGTTTTTCAGTGGCCTCATCAACATGATCGGTGAGACCCCGGAGAGCTTTAGCTCGAGGAGGCTCAGCACAAGGGATGTTCGACTAGGAGCGTCACGTCCTGTGGCAACGTCGAACGACCCTGTATCGTGCAGGGCCGCGGAAATTGAATCATCCCCCGCAGGACCTTCACTGTTACCATGTTTAACAGATAAAAAAAGTCAGCCCTGCTTCTGTAGCGGGCTGACTTTTTTAACCACCACTAACTGGTGGGATAAAGGCAATGGTATCTCCTTCTTTTACAATTTCTTCATCCTGGACAAATTCCTCATTTAGAGCTGCCATGGATCCTTTTACTTTATCTATCGCATAGTTGCTTGATAATGTTTCTTTAAGTTCTCCGATAGAACGACCGTTCACATCCAGTTCAATGCTTTCTTCCCCGGCCTGTTCTCTAAGACCTGCAAAAAATAAAATTTGATTCATTTTGATGCATCTCCTTTCGCAGGAATTCCCTGTTTCGTTTCTTTTTGATCACCAATCCATTGCTCGCCATCTTCCCAATGTTCCTTTTTCCAAATAGGCACAATTTCTTTAATCCGCTCAATCGCATAACGGCTTGCTTCGTAAGAATCGGCACGATGAGGTGTGGAAACGGCGATAACGACAGCAATATCGGTGATTTCAAGGCGGCCCACCCGATGGACAATAGCCGTTTCTGCCTCTGGCCACTTCTTCTTAATTTCATGGCCAATTTCCTCTAATTTCTTCTCTGCCATCGCCTTGTAGGCTTCATATTCCAGGTAAAGGGTACGTTTTCCTTTTGTAAATTCTCTTACGGTACCAATGAAGGTGTTAATCGCTCCCGCGTTTCTCCTGGTTACGAGATCCACTACTTCTTGTATCACTAGAGGTTTATCTGAGATCCAATAATACTTCCCCAAAATCTTATGCTCCTTTCGCCAGTTTGTAGATTTCAGGCAATTGTTCCTTCCATTGTTCCAGCTTGTAGACAGGAAGATCCAGATGGCTTGTGAGGGACTCGTCCCATGTGACTACCAAACGGATGTTTTCAAGCTTAAGCAGTTCTAAGTCTTTTTCTCTTTTTATAATAACCGCTTTCGGGTAGGATTCCTGTTTAAATCCTTCCACAACGATTAAGTCCGGAGTAAAAAAGCGGTATAAGGATACTAGCTTTTCAAGCGGGTATCCTTCCGGATGATTAAGCTCCAGTTGAAGACGGCCCGGACTATCCACGCCTGTCATAAAGGCACCGGACTCATGCAGACGGTAACTGTCTGTGCCATAATGCATGACTTTCAATGGTTCATCATGGCTATGATGTTTAATCGCGGCTACGTGCTCCTCGTTTTCCGCACCATAGGCGATCAATTCAGATAAGAGGGAAGTTTTTCCGCTATTTTTGTATCCTACTACTTGAAATACTGGGGTCTCGTGGTTCATTGTGATTCCCTCTCCTCTGTGTATTTATGTAAAAACCCCTGCCTATTTATACGGCAGGGGCCAAGTTCATTAATCTGGAATTCCTAATGCGATTTTAGCGTAACGGCTCATACGATCTTTCGTCCAAGGTGGATTCCAGACAATATTAACCGCTACCTGATTAATTTCCGGCAGGTCAGCTAAGCAGCCTTTAACATCCTGCTCAATGTGAGCGGCCAGCGGGCAGCCCATCGCTGTTAACGTCATTGTTACGGTCGCATTGCCGTCTGGATCTATATCGACGCCATAGACAAGTCCAAGATTCACGATATCAATACCGAGTTCAGGGTCAATGACATTCTCAAGGGCACCTAACGCATTTTCTTCAGTTGCTGTACTCATTAAATTTTCCCCCTTCACATGTGTTCAAAGTTTATTATAAACAAAAATCGACTCAGAATAAACCAATCGATTCCATCATAGAACTAATTCAAGCCAGTTAACCATTTCCAGGATAGCAAAGCGGCTAACCTTATGGTCCCGGCCGACTTCTCTTAAGAAGCGGATATTCTCGGGATTTTTATAATATTTAATGGCTTCGTTATAAAAATCGTATGAGTGCTCAAATGGAACAACAGGATCCGCATCGCCATGCCAGAAGAAAAGAGGTCTTCCGTATAGTTTGTCCATTTGTTTAGATAGATCAATCGCTCCAAGAAAATCAAATAGCTCATTCATTTTTTCTTCTGACAATGGTATTTGAAGACCGAAGTACTCGATTTCATCAACTAATTGCTTAGCAAAATCAACTGGTTTCGGAGAACCCATCATGACTGCGCTAGCCTGAATCCACGGATACATGGTTAGAGCCGCGCTCGTTGTTATCCCTCCAAGGGATGTACCTCCGACGCCGATCCGCCGGTCTTTAATAAGGTTCTCTCGATCAAGTTCGTCTTTTATATCTTGAAGTTCTTTTAAGTTTTGATATACAATATCCCAGAACTTAAAATTCAGCTCATCCTTGGACAGATCCTGATCACGTTCGCCGTGGTAGACACTGTCAGGTAGAATGACACGGTAGCCTCTTTCTGCCAGTAAATAAGCCTGAGGAAGGTTATGCTCCTTCGCTGATGTAAAGCCGTGGAAGTAAATAAATACAGGCATCGGCTCCTCTTGTTTTGCTGAATCAACTACAGTAAGTGTTGGTACGCCTTTTAAGGTTTTCCTTTGAATTCCGATCATCAACGTGTTTCCTTTCTAACTAAACTTTACGTCCTGTTTAAATAGCTATTACAAAAGTGAGTTATAGTATAATCGTAACACTGCCCGATAGAATTGGGAAGTGTTAGGTGATACAGGCGGGAATTCTTTACAACTCACCTTTCTTACCGCTACACTATACATACAAATGAGGTGAAGATATGGATAAACAACATTTAATAGCACTGGATCTGGACGGCACACTTCTGACGGATGATAAAGTCATCCATGCCCAAACAAAAGAAGTGGTGCTAAATGCCATACATCAAGGTCACATCGTGGTGATTGCGACAGGGCGTCCACATCGAGCAAGCATCGATTTCTATCATGAATTAGGACTTAAGACGCCAATGGTTAACTTTAATGGCGCTTTAATCCACCACCCTACAGATCATAAGTGGGATGCGCTTCACTCCCCGCTTTCAATACGCACCGCTCATAAAATTATCGATACATGTCAGGATCTGGGTGTCAAAAATATTCTGGCAGAAGTCATGGATCAAGTGTATTTACATCAGCATGATGAAGAAATTATGAGCATTTTCCAAACGAAAAATGACAACCCAATCAGTATTGGACGTTTGCAGTCGAACTTAAAAGATGATCCTACCTCCATCCTAATCCACCCGGAAGAAGATAAAATTCAGAGGCTTCGGGAAGAACTGGATGTGCACGCTTCTTTAATAGATCACCGTAAATGGGGCGCGCCTTGGCATGTGATTGAAATCGTCCGTGCTGGTCTGAATAAGGCGGTAGGTCTTCACAAAATCGCTCACTACTTCCACATTCCAAAGGATCGAATTATTGCGTTTGGCGATGAAGACAACGACCTGGAAATGATTGATTACGCCGGTGTCGGCGTAGCTATGGGGAACGCCATTGATGAACTAAAAGGTGTCGCGAAACACGTTACGCATTCAAATGAAGAAAATGGCATAGGAGAATTCTTGAACGAATATTTAAAACTTAATAAAAAAGCCATGTAAGTCAACATTTTCCTAGGTTAGATTACAGGCAATTCTCCATACTAAGCTTGAACGTGAAAAACGTTCAGGCTTTTTTTATGACAGGAGGGCTTGTCATGGAACAGCAAAAACAGAAAGATCGCAACGAAGAACGCTGGACAGAAGTTCGTCAGTTTGACGAAAGCAAGATGGAGCCTAAAAGGCTTTCAGACGCTAAACGAAAAGAAATCGAATCTGACCAGCATACGGTAGGAGGGTTTTAAATGAAGGGCAGAAACCTTTTTGAAAACGCACGTGATGCGGTAAACCGTTTCACACAGAACCGTGATGGCAATGGCAGCCAACAGATGAGTCAAGAAGACATGCAAGCGGCTAAACAAGCGATTCAATCTGCATATAGCCAATGTTCTCAACAAGAGAAACAAGAGCTACAGCAGTTGGAACAACAGCTTGAGAACCACCATCAAAGTTTGCGATAAACCATGTGAAAGACCAGTCTGGATTTCCAGGCTGGTCTTTTTTACCCCTTTTCATTAGTAAAAACTGCGTCCTTAGCAGGAGTTATAATTATTGGATTTGGGGTATGTTATATGTACCCCCTAATTTTTTCTGAATTTGATACAGCCATTCTTCCTTTTGAATCGTGCTTCACTGGATGAATGGCTGTATCTTTTTTATGTCTTTGTGCACTCCTCAAAACTCTTCACAATCTTTAAATCCTTATGATTCCATTCATAGCCGGCCGAGTGAATCCATATAGCTCTCATTCCAAGTGCAAGGGCTGGAGCAATCTCATTCATGAAATTATCTCCAATGGATATGACGGATCCGGCCGTGTACTTACCGTTCCTTAAAAGGGTTTGAAACAACTCGGTCGTGTGTAGCGGTTTCGCTGCCGAAGAAATTCGTTCATGAAACATATCTGTCAGGTCAATACGATTTAAAATATGGTCGACGTCATGAGCTTCACTATTGGTGATTAAAACTAACCGCTTCTCTTTCCTCCATTTGAGCAAGGCGTCTCTAAGCCCTTTTGTTTTCGTGAGCGAAAACTGGCCCGAAACCATATATTCTTTCGTTTGGCCGTAACATTCACGTACTTCTTCTGCCGATACACCATAATGCCTCGCGATTGAAAAAGGAAGCCACCACCCGTCTCCCAGGGCGATCTGTTTTTCTAAATCATAGGTGAGCGAATCAGGGTATGTTTTTTCCGTGCGGCTTTTTGTCCACACCTCTCCCCTCCACGTCTCCACCTTACGTACTTTATTGGAAAAGGGATCGACTGTTAGGATGACATCTTCTTCGACATCATAAACCTTCCCTATTTGCAATGGATGTTTACCAGCGAGCACTTTATGATAATCCTGTTTTACGTTAGGGCGGTTCTCAATAGATGCCCGCTGCTGAAGCAGGTGAGCGTAATATTCGAAGTGATCCGTATCCTCATACAGCGTGCCGTCTAAGTCAAAAATCAGACACTCCGCTTGATCGATCATTACGTTTCCCTCCTTTTGAGTTTAGAGCAATGAACGCTGTTCCTAGTATGTACCAACAACCATGCTTAGACGCACAAAACAAGCCCGGGATCCTCATTTCCCGGGCTTTAACATGGATCAAGAACGATAATAGGATATTTTTAAGACGACCGCATACAGTACATGACCGATTAACCAATATAAGATAGCTGCGCCATCAGTTAACGCTGGGGTTTCCTTAATAGCGAGAAGCGTAAGCGGCACATAACTGGTAGCGGCAAACGCACTTAAGATCAAAGCAAGAGACCAGCGATTACGCTTAGTGTCTTTCAGGACGCGCCTGAACGCATACACATACAGGACCCCAATAATCCAGGAAATAATTAAATGAAATAGCCATTCGATCGCAACCGGCCATTCAATGCTTCCAATCAAGGGAATAAAATCAACATTCATGAGCAACGTGTACACTTTTTTACCCGTTACTAGCTCGACCAGCGACATGTATAAGCCGAGTACGAGTCCGGAAGTCGTACCAATCCAAAATCCCCAGCGAATCATAGCTTTTCCCCCACATCTATCAATAGGCTTCTTGTTTTCTAAGTTCACGGAGCAGGTTCTCTAAAACCTGCCGAAGGTCCCTATGATCTCCTTCCAGCATACGGAAATAAAGGGCTCTCAGGAAGTGCTTGCTGTTATTTATTATAATATCCTCCCGAGGATCCTGCCAGCTTTCACGCACATAGAGCAGAGTTTCCAACCACTCTATTCGCGCTTGCGGCTTAATTTTCTTAAACATGATCATAACAGCAGTTACCATCCGTTCTTCTTCATCAAATAAATAGGGGTGGTCAATGAGAAACTGAGCTTTAATAATCGGCAGCATTTCTCGTATTTCCGATTCTGTAATTTCATCACAGGAAGCCACGTGATAGAGAGCATCGGCTGCATGAGCCATTGCATGGGCCCAGCCCTTCCCTTTTACATACCCGCGGTGATCTGATTCCTGCTGCATGTACTTTTTGAGATTATGCCAAACCCTGTGGACCTCTGCTTCTTTCAAAAAGGGGGTCTTCCGATGTTTTTTCAGGATAGGAGGAATTAATAAAACAGAAAAACTTCGTTTAAAGACCGCATCTTCCTCTCTTTTAGACGTACCGATCCGGTAAAAGAGATAGTTCTTATTCAGAATGGACTGTAATATATTTTTTAATTGTTCGTGACTGTAGTGCCCACGTTCAATAAACGTTGTAAAAATGGTATGGATCAGATCGTCCCTAAGTACCGGATGAACCGAACCGATCTTCTGGAGCATCATCGTTGTCAGCTCCTGCAGGCTTTGGTTTTCAGGCAGTTGATAATCGTTATCTTTAATGGGCTGCAACACATCAATGAGTCGCGTTTCCATAAAACACCTCCTAAAAAGTGTTTTCATTGTAACACAGTTTTTATGAAATTAATGGAATATTAGCTTTCAGTTTAGAGTTGGAAGAATATCTGATAAAATAGGTAAAGATGTTATAGAGGAGGATGCGAAATGGCAGTAAAAGTAGAAGAAACACCAAATCCGAATGCTCGTAAATTTACGACGGATTCGATGATTTTCCAAGGGGATGGCAGTGTATCTGTTATGCCTGGACAGACAAGTGACCATAAAATTTTAAATGATCTCATGAACTTTGATGGAGTAGATAATGTGTTCGGCTTCCAAAACTTTATTACCGTAAATAAATTACCGAATGCTGAATGGGAAACATTGACTCCTAAAGTCGAAGGATTGCTAGCTGAATACGGATATTAATAGCTAAAAAAAAGGCTGCCACTTGTATTTGTGGCAGCCTTTTTTTATTGAGGAGGATGTGAAAGATAAGCTCCCGTTTGTTGAAGACTCAGTTTCGAGACATTGGAGGAGCGGAAGGTCCTCCGCGGGACGATTTCGCTTTCCGGCCCTACACGACGCAGGGTCGTTCGACGTTGCCACAGGACGTGGCGATCTTAGTCGAACTTCCTACATCCAGTCCATACGACGCTGACCAAGGTGCTTCCGCTTTTAATCTTGGGAGTCTCGTCGTTTCCTCCGTCACCTCAGCCATTTCATGTGAACGGACCCTGGCAGTAGAAAAATGTGGGAAGTTTATATCGTCTAAAATGCTTCTATAGCGCTGTTTGTACCCTGGGTAGACTACGTTTATCACATAGGTTATTCTTCCTCATATGAAGGCATTTACGTAAAGGATTTCGAGCTCTTCATGATCGCAAAGGAGCGGAAGGGAACGGCGTAGACTCCTGCGGGATGAACATGACAGGTGAGGCCCCGGAAGGCGCCAGCCTGAGGAGACTCAGCGCATGCCCGCGGAAAGCGAGCCGTTCTGTGGAGCTCCTTTCTCCATCCAATATCTCGAAATCGAGTCTTACACAATCCGGCGCGTTAGTTGAATTATCTTCTTGTTAAAAAGAATAACCCAATATAACCAAAAAAGCCGTCACGAGGATTGTGACGGCTTCATTTTAATTAAATTTCTGTAGAAGTAAATGGTTAAGGTGCACAGGACTTCCATCTTCAGCACTTTCTTCAAATACAGTCAACGTCAGTGACCCGTACGTCGGCAGGTCTTCCTCAGAAATATCAATTTCTATCTCGAATGAAGACCACGCAGGGGCACCCTCGACTACTTGTACAGATGTTGGTTCCACCAATACGTAATGACCATCTTCCACTGTATAGATAAAGCTGCCTTCGTGTACACGAGCTTCTCCCTCGATGGTATAAGCACCATTCTCACCAGACACGGTTACGTTGCGGAATGCCTCGCCCTCAGTTTCAACCTCTCGCGTCGTTGACTCCGTATCATTCTCCGGCTCACTCTGCGCAATTTCCTCTAAGGGAACATTCTTTATGGTTTCGTCTTCACTGTCTTCAGAATTCACTATAAGCGTAAGAGTCACCGTACCGAAATCAGGTAAATCCTCATTTGGAATCGAAAGCTCCAGAGTAAAAGGAGCCCATTCGGATTTATTTCCTACTTCCATAGCTTCAGGTTCAATCAGCACGTGATGACCATCTTCAACCAGGTAGGTAAATTCCCCGTGGGATACGTAAGCTTCGCCCGTGACTATATAGGCTCCATCCTTACCGCTTACTTCAATATTACGGAACCCATCTTCCTCGGCACTCACAGTCTTCTCTTCTGTTTTTACTTCTTCATTTGTTTCTTTATCTTTATTGTTATCTTTATCAGACTCTAACGGGGTTTCTTTTTCCGGTTCTTCAGAGGGTGCTTCATTTTCTTCCTGACTGCTCCCCGTTTCTTGATCAGCAGACTCAATGCTAAATGATTTCGTTAATTGGAAAGGTTCAGCCTCTAATGGCTGTTCATTAATTGAATTTACCAGGAACGTTATAGTTGCTTCGTAGTCCCCTGGCTCTTTAATGCCTGTCCATGTTTCTTCAGCTGTTAACGATTCACCCGCTGCCAATTCTTTGATGATCATCTCCTGGGTAAACATTTTATCAGCTGAAAATGTGTAAACACTTTCTCCTTCAGCATTCGTTACTTGAATTTCATATTCCTGGCTTGAGGTAAATCCTAAGGTTACAGTCTCATCCGATGTGTTTTCAAGCGACATTTGAAAATCGGCTGTACCCTCCGATGTTGCCACATTCGCTTCCATATTCAAAGATTGAATAAATGCTTCCACTTCTTCAGCTTTCTTCTCTGATTGTTCTTCCGCTTTTGGTTCTTCTGTCTTAACTTCCTTAGATTTAGTCTCAGAATCTGCTTCATTTCCGCAGGCCGCCATGGTAATCATCATGACCCCCATAAAGATGGCTAACAAATGTTTCATAACGCCACTCCTTTTTTCTATTTACATGATTAGACGACCATATTACAGAAATGTTACAAATTATTTGTCATCTTTTCGGAAGAAACCAAAAATACCTGTCGTCTGAACGATATTGGTAAACGCAGAAGGATCGACATCCTGGATAATATGCTGCAGGTCATATAATTCATATCGGGTAATAACCATAATCATCATATTTTTATCCTGCTGTGTAAAAGCACCTCTTGCCGGCAAAGTTGTAATACCGCGAACCATTTGGGAATGGATCGCTTTTTCTAAATCGGCTGCTTTGGACGTGATAATCATAGCCGTAAGTTTTTCGTGACGTGTATGAACAGCGTCGATCACACGAGTGGTTACGTATAACGTCAATAATGTGTACAACGCGTTTTCCGGTTCATATAATAAACCAGCAATCGCGATGATAGCACTGTTCAGTACAAGGAAGTAAATACCGATCGGACGGTCTTTCATACGAGAAAGCACCATAGCTACGATGTCCAAACCACCTGTTGACGCACCCCATTTGAGCGTAATTCCGACACCCATACCACCAATTACACCGCCAAATACGGCATTCAGGATAATATCCTCTGAAAGCTGCAGCACGGGGATTAATTCAAGAAAAAGGGTAGTGAAGGCGACTGATACAACACTATAAACCGTAAACCCCTTCCCTACTTTAAGCCAGCCTAAAATCACTACTGGAATATTAAGTATGAATAAGATGAGACCTGTACTAATTCCTGGCACACCTAAAAAATCGGTAAATATACTGGTAAGCAGCTGGGCAACCCCGGTGAACCCGCTCGCGTAAACATTAGCTTCAATGAGAAACAGGTTCAGGGAGATAGCATTAAATGCTGCCCCTAACAACACAATAATAATTCTTCTTAGTTCAACTGTGAACAATCCGCAACCTCCTACGAGTAGTCTACTATCTTTTTTATCACCGTAACGAGACAAAATCAAGTTAAAGATGAGTAAGCTGTGAAAGATTCCGTCGAAATGCCCCATTAATTGTCGTACGTTTTCTTGTAATTGCTTTGACTATCCTTCCTATTATGCCTAAACTTAAAGAAAGAATATAAATGGCAGGTGATCTTATGAATGTGCAAATTGTATGTGATTCAGCCAGTGATCTATCCCCTGAAACTCTGGAAAGCTATTCGTTAACCATGGTCCCCTTGAAAGTGACCATTAATGGAGAAGAGTATGAAGACGGGAAAACCATATCCCCTCGTGATGTCTATGAGAAAATGCGGAACGGAGAAACCCCCAAAACTTCTCAGGTTACCTCCCAGGCTTTTCGAGAAACATTCACAGAATTTGTAAAGAACGATCAGCCCTTTATTTATTTTGCCTTTTCATCGGAACTATCCGGTACATATCAAAGTGCAAAAATGGTAGAGGAAGAAATTAAAGAAGAGTACCCTCACGCACAGTTCGTAGTTATCGATACGAAAGCAGCCTCTCTGGGTTGCGGACTCGTGGCCATAAGAGCTGCTGAACTTGCGGAAGATGGCTATTCATTCGAAGAAATTTTAGAAGCTGGAAAGTATCAGGCAGCTCATATGGAACATATTTTCACGGTAGCGGATCTGGAATACTTATATCGCGGCGGCCGCGTAAGCAAAGCCTCTGCCTTTGTCGGAAGCCTGCTTAAAATTAAACCGCTGCTTCATATGGAAAATGGTAAGCTTATCCCGCTTGAAAAAATTCGCGGTTCCAAAAAAGTATGGAAGCGAATGATTGAAATTATGAAGGAACGCGGCAAAGATTTAAAACATCAGCGTATTGGCATCAGCCACGGCGATGATTTGGAAACCGCAGAGCAACTGGCGGATATGATCCGATCTGAGTTTGAGACTGAAGATATCCGTTTTGAAATGGTCGGCTCTGCCGTCGGTGCTCATGCAGGTCCCGGAACCATAGCCTTGTTTTTCTTAAATGACACCCCTAAATAGATTGGGTTCTTTGTAACCTTTCCCCCCTTTTTAACGACTATATTAATAAAAAGGGGGGTATTTTTATGGTGACGAAGGTATTGAAACTGGCTTTAAGCATTATGCTGCTTCTTGCTGTTTCAGCAGCCTGCAGTCAAAATGAAGACAACAGTGCGGAGACATCCGAAGAAGCTTCGTCCGATTCTGCCGAGTCCAATGGATTGTCAGAAACTCCTTCTCAAGCGGATAACAATGAGGGAAATGGCCCAGCCCGTATCGCTCAAAGCAGCGAACAACGCATGATGGTCTATGAAGCTCATATCGACTTGGAAACGAATAATTACGATCAATTTCACCAGCATCTTCAGGAAAGAATGAATCAGCAGGATGCTCAAATGGTCGAAAGCAATATTAGCAAAAATGAGCAAGGCAGACGGCAGGGTCACATCCGCATCCGGGTGCCTCAGCCGAACTTTGAATCTCTGCTTACAGAAATCGAAGAGATCAGCAGTGAAGTTCTCTCCAGAAATATATCCGGACGCGATGTTACAGAAGAATACGTGGATTTAGAATCTCGTCTGCAAGCTAAGGAAAAGATTGAATCGCGACTGCTTACCTTTTTGGAACAAGCCGAAGCGACCGAAGATTTAATAAAAATCTCTCAAGATCTCGAGCGCGTTCAATCTGAAATTGAAAGATTAAAAGGGAAAATAAAGTATTTAGAGAATCAGAGCAATTTCTCTACGATCACGGTCTCCATTCAGGAAACGGCGGCAGGTGCAAATTTGAATAACTCCCCGGGCAGCATCTGGGAAGAAACCAAGCTGGCGTTTATCAATTCGTTGCATTACGTTGGGCAATTCTTCTCCTGGCTGGTTGTATTCATCCTGGGCTACTCTCCATTTCTCGCGCTGATTGCCGGAGTGGGTCTGATTTTTTGGCTGATCAGAAGAAAAAAGAAAAAGTCATCCTCCTAATTCAAACGCCCCTCTTTTCCATCTACAGGGAAAGAGGGGCGTTTGAGATTAAGCATGTTCTGTTTTCCGGTTTTTAAGACTGATCACGGTTACGGCAATTACAAATAAACTTAGAACGCCGCCGACAAAACCAATAAACAGCCAATTATAGCCCTCGTCAGGTTCCACCACAAAAACGTCTGCGGTTTCCCTTTCCATTCCAAGGCGGTAGTCCCCATTATCCTGCTGTCGTACCATTCCATCATGTAAAAGGCCTCTAAGCTGCTGTCCTTCTGGTAAACCGGAAAGTACAGCGGCTTTCGTTTCTTCTGCATTATTAATCGCAACGATCATCGTCTGGTCTTCATAGCTCCGTTTAAAAATAGCCAGACCTTCTTCATTGTACATTTCTTCATAATCTCCGCGCGTGAGCGCAGGAAATTGCGTTCTCATGGAAGTTAAATTATCGATACGCTGCTTCAACTGCTCGTCCCCTGCTTTGAAGTTCATCATTTTAATGGTTGACGGGTCGCCGCCATCATCAAGCGGGAGCTCCGTACCAAAGTACATGACAGGTATGCCTGGAATCGTAAACTGATACGTCAAAGCGAGCTTCCAGCGAGTGATCGGATTCTGCCCTTCTTCTACCGCCAAGTGTGTAAATCGTCCGATTGAAGGGTCATCGATATATCGAAGAGTCTCGTAAGGTTTCCCTTTATGTTCGAGGTTATCCTCCCAAACAGTATAAAGATCATCAAGATTCTTTCCGGAGGATTGAAACGTGTCACGCGTCACCGACTGAAAGGAAACGGAAGAATCGTCTTCCCCTTTCAGATCTTTTGTGAATAGTCCAAACCCTTCCTGTACGGACTGAACCCGTTCCTCCAGATCCGTATAAAACTTATCGGGTAAAGGAACAGCACTATGTAAATGGAACGCATCTACTCCTGTTTCCTTGATCCAGAACTCAGCGGTGTCGAGGAAATAGCTCTGTACCTGAGGGTTGTCCAGATTTAATACGGACATATTCTCTGTCCAGGCTTCTGGTAAAGTAGTGTCACCTTCCGCATACCAATCGTTTTTTTGTGGATCCTCTTTCCAGGGATGATCGCTGCCGGTATGGGACACCACAAAATCAAACATCACCTTAAGGTCCAGTTCATGGGCTGCTTCGACCAGCTCCTCGGCTTTCTTCATAGTACCGAAGTGTTCGTCAACCGATTGAAAATCGTCGATCCATTGACCATGATACCCTCCATCCTGATTGGCCATCATGGGGGAGATCTCAATGGCTGTAAATCCCTTCTCCTTAATATAATCCAGCTGCTTGATAATTCCTTCTAAATCACCACCGTGATAGGCTTCATCTTCTTCCCTATCGTTAGAATTATCGCCATTCATAAATCGATCAATCGATATATAGTATACGCTTTCATCCTGCCATTGACGTTCTTCTATTTCTGCTGCTCCAGCTTGAGAAGCGAAAAAGAGAAATAACGGAATAAACAGAATCCCAGCTATTACTTTTCTCATGGCCGCTCTCCTTTCTATCTAATAAAGGTAACTCTCTTAGATTATCCTTTCCAGGCCTTCCCCGTCAATTGTACTCGGCATCAATTCACCATAATACATACAATGGTCACATTTACAGGCGCCTCCACATAAAAAAACGCACAGCTGCTAAAGCCATGCGGTTGTAAAATTTGAGTCTGTATAAAATTCTTTTCGAGATATTTTATGAGAGGAAAGGTCCTGCGGGGGACGATTTCGCTTTCCGGCCCTGCACGACGCAGGGTCGTTCGACGTTGCCACAGGACGTGGCGATCTTAGTCGAACTTCTTATATGTGCTGAGCTTCCTCGGGCTTAACAGCCCTGCGGGATCTCACCGATCATGTTCATCCCGCAGGAGTCTGCATCGTCCCCCTTCGGACCTGGCCAAAATCAGAAACTCGAAATCATTTAAGACATCGATGGGTTCATGAAAAAAAAGCATGGGCTCAAGAGGCTAATTTCATGCTTTAACGATGTGAAATAGACTGTCACAAAAGCATTTAGGACCGATTAAGAAGGAGAGCATCCTCTCTTATAATAGCGTCCGTTATTCTGACTCGGCTGGGCTGGTGGGGAAATGGCGAGACTCCCATGGGAGAAGGATCTAGGTGAGACCCCACAGTGAGTGAAACGACTGAGTTATCATGAACGAAAAACTAGCTCCTTACACGTAAATTCGTAGGTTAATCGGGTAAGGAATAAGTAAGAAACCCAAACCCTATCAGAGCTACATTACGGAAGGAGCTAGCTTA
>NZ_JBQQCM010000020.1:0-48409 GCF_052246755.1 Halobacillus sp. B29 | reverse complement strand
TGACCCCCTTACCAGGAAAACCTGAATGAAGACCTTAAAAAAGAAGCGTTAATGCTTCTCTTCTTAAAGATGGTCAAAAGTGTGAGGGGTTGACAGTTTCGTTCATATCAGGAGGCTCACCAGTTCCCCCACAGGAAAGCGAGTTATTTCCCCACCAATCCTTATCCATCTAACGTAACGGACCCATTTATTTCGAAAATGAGTCTTCAAGTATTGGAAGCTTTACTGTAAGAACAACTGAGATTTTGTAGCTTTTTACAAACGTACGCGATAGGTTTTGAGCCAATAATTAATTTGACAGAGGTGGGCGATGAGCTGTGGTCCTGTCATTAACTGACCAAACCATGGGGCTCCGATCGCCTGACCTTCTGAATCATTCAGCTTCCTCACTTTGTTACGGTCGAAAAGATCGAACAGTGGAGCATTCGCATCGGCTACTATTTCATTCATCCATGTACAGACGGCTTTTGTATAAGCGGGGTGAAACGTTTTTGGATATGGATTTTTCTTTCGGAACAGCACTTCATCAGGGAGTACGCCGCGCAACGCTTCACGCAGCAAACCTTTTTCCTGATCCCCGTGAAATTTCATGCTCCACGGAATATTCCACGCATATTCCACCAGACGATGATCACTGAAAGGTACACGAACCTCAAGACTTGCCCCCATACTCATCCGGTCTTTACGCTCGAGAAGCGTCTGCATAAACCATTTCATATTGAGGTAAGACATTTGTCTGTGTTTCACCGCTTTTTCATCTTCTCCTGCCAGAACCGGCGTTTCATCGATCGTATCCTGATAACGTTTCAACATGTACGCTTCCATATTCACACTCTGACTAACATCCGTTTTCACTAAATTCATTCGTTCATCTAAGGACCGGATCCAAGGAAATCCTTTTCGCTCCTGATCTTCTTTTCTATAAAACCACGGATAGCCTCCAAATATTTCATCAGCGCATTCCCCTGATAACGCAACCGTTACATGTTTTTTAATTTGTTCACAAAACCACAGTAATGAGGAATCAACATCTGCCATTCCTGGCAAATCCCGTAGTGTTACGGCCTGCTTCAGCCTTGATATTAGGTCTTCAGGCGTCGCTTCCATCACGTAATGACGGGTCTGGTGCTGGCTTGAGACTTTCTTAATATAAGCTTCATCACGATCCGGCTGAAAAGCGCTCTTCTTAAAGAATTTATCTTGATCTTTATAATCAATCGAAAAGGTCTGCAGGGCGCCCTTTTGTTCATTTTTGTATTTTTCTGCGGCTACGGCCGTAATGGCACTTGAGTCCACCCCGCCCGATAAAAAAGTACCTAGTGTTACATCCGAAACGAGCTGCCGTTCGGAAGCATCAATAAATAACTCCCGCACACGCGCTACGGTCTCATCCCATGTGTCGGTGTGCTCGGCGCTCTTCACATTCCAGTAACGCTCGATCGAAAGCTTTCCTTTTTCCCAAAACGCCCGGTGCCCTGGACGAAGTTCTTGCAACGTTTCAAAAATGCCGTGCCCCGGTGTTCTCGAAGGTCCAAGCGTAAGAATTTCCTGAATTCCTTCCGCTCCAACCCTTGCTTCTACGTCCGGATGAGCAAGAATGGCTTTCATCTCAGAAGCAAACATCAGACCATCCGGCTGATGACGAACAAACAATGGCTTAACCCCGAGCCGGTCTCTAGCTAAAAACAGACGCTTTCTCTTTTTCTCCCAAATACTGAAGGCGAAAATACCGTTTAATCGCTCCACGCATTCTCTGCCCCACTCCATAAAACTGACAAGGACAACCTCCGTATCCGAATGAGAGCGGAACGTCCAGCCTTTCGCTTTTAATGTATCTCGTACTTCATCCGTATTATATAACTCACCGTTATAGCAAAGCACATACTGTTCGTCATGTGCCTCTCGGACCATCGGCTGTTTCCCGCCGTTCGGGTCTACAACAATTAGACGCTGGTGTCCGAAAGCTGCCGGCCCATCCAGCCACGTTTGATAATCATCTGGACCACGGTGCCGGATGGTATCGGCCATCCTTTCTAAAAGAGGGGCTTTATTCTGTACTTTATTTTTGTCATCAATCCAACCCACAATACCGCACATTAAGCTTCACCATCCTTTAAAGTAAGCTGAATCAGAAAAAACACATCATAGCTTACTATATGAAAGCGCCTGGCCACTTATTAAAAAGTTCTGCTTGACAACATAAGTGAGAATGATTATCATTATAAATGATAAAGGATATCACCCGTTCCCCCCCCAAGTAGCGGAGCTCATTCTAGGACAGTAGAAAATCCCCCAAAAAAAGCGGCAAAGCCTGTACAAGGCTTGCCGCTTTTTTTATTAAGCAGGAAGTATGCCTGCTCCAAGGAATCCAAAGCCTAAAATAATCGCGATGGCTCCTGCTATTAACAGCTGCGCCCACCAGACAGCAGCCGGTTTCTTTTTCTTATACTTCACGCATGCCATTTCCATAGCTACAATCGTCCATAGGCCGACAAGCACTTTAAAAATGATCAGGCCGCCATAGTTCGCGTAGCTTGCAAAGAGCGATCCTCCTGAATAAAGAATCAATAAGTAGTCCGCCCGCAGAATCATATGGGATATTTTTGCCCCTTTATCATTACCGCTCCGGGCAAATGTCGTAACAAGTCCCACTAAAGCAAATGCGATTACCCATGAGGTAATATGTAGATGTGCCAATGTTCTTCCTCCTTTTACATGAATCTACGGATATAATAGCACGAGTCCGTCAAAATTTCCTACCAATAAGTACCTTGGAAGGGTGAGAATAATAAAACAAACCTGTTATAATAATAAAAGATTGAAATGTAATTGGAGGGATATCATGTCAGTAAACAGTCAAGAAATCATTGATCAAACACAAGAATATGGTGCCAAAAACTATCATCCACTTCCGATCGTTGTATCGAAAGCGGAAGGCGTATGGGTAGAGGATCCAGAAGGTAACCGCTACATGGATATGTTAAGCGCTTACTCTGCAGTGAATCAGGGGCACCGTCATCCAAGAATTATTCAAGCATTAAAAGACCAGGCCGACCGTGTCACCTTAACTTCCCGAGCTTTCCATAACGACCAGCTTGGACCGTGGTATGAGAAGATTTGTAAAATTACCAATAAGGAAATGGCTCTTCCAATGAATACAGGAGCAGAAGCTGTTGAAACAGCTGTTAAAGCAGCTAGACGGTGGGCTTATGATGTGAAGAAAGTAGAAGACAACCAAGCCGAAATCATCGCCTGTACTGGTAACTTCCACGGAAGAACGATGACAGCCGTATCTCTTTCCTCAGAAGAAGAATACAAGCGTGGATTCGGTCCAACGCTTCCAGGAATTAAATTGATTCCTTACGGTGATGTAGAAGCTCTTAAAGAAGCCATCACTGAAAACACAGCCGGCTTCCTGTTTGAACCGATCCAGGGTGAAGCGGGTATTGTTATCCCTCCAGAAGGATTTTTGAAAGAAGCTTATGAGGTTTGTCAGGAAAACAACGTGCTGTTCATAGCTGATGAAATCCAGGCAGGTCTTGGCCGAAGCGGTAAAATGTTTGCCTGCGACTGGGAAGACGTAAGCCCTGACATGTTAATTCTCGGTAAAGCTCTTGGCGGCGGGGTCTTCCCTATTTCCTGCGTAGTAGCCAACAAAGAAGTACTGGGCGTCTTTAACCCAGGTTCTCACGGATCTACATTCGGCGGAAATCCATTAGCCTGCGCTGTATCTGTTGCTTCTCTCGATGTACTTGAAGAAGAAAATCTGGCCGAACGTTCTCTTGAACTCGGGGAATACATGAAGAAAGAACTGCAGTCAATCGATAATCCGAAGATCAAGGAAGTACGTGGTAAAGGACTGTTCATTGGCGTTGAAATGACAGAACCTGCGCGCGGCTACTGTGAAGAGTTGAAAGCAAAAGGACTGCTTTGTAAGGAAACACACGAAAACGTCATTCGTTTCGGTCCTCCTCTTATCATTGAAAAAGAGGATCTTGAATGGGCAATTACTCAAATAAAAGAAGTTCTTAGTCAATAAAACCCAAAAGCCTGAAGAGAAAATTTTCTCGACAGGCTTTTTTCTTACTTCGCCCGATTAAATCCTACAGTAAAGCTCCCGTTTGTTGAAGAGTTGATTTCGAGATGTTTGTTGAGCAGAAGGTCCTGCGGGGGATGATTTCGCTTTCCGGCCCTGCACAACGCAGGGTCGTTCGACGTTGCGACAGGACGTGGCGATCTTAGTCGAACATCCCTTGTGCTGATCCTCCTCAGGCTTGGCCTTCCGGGGTCTCCCTGTCATTTTCATGAGGCCACTGAAAAACTCCTTTCTGCTCAGGGTAGTTGGTGGCGCTTGATGTTGCTTCTCACGAATCGCTTATCGGTGGGTGCTTGCCGCGGGCACGGCCTCAGCTAACTTGGTCAAGAAGACCACATGACCAAGTGGATCTTCGGCTCGCGCTGTTCCCGCAGGCGTCACCAACGAACGCTCATCGTGAAAGCAACGGAGATCCATCTAAAAAAGTGCTTTTTTTGAACTTACAATAGCCAACCACTCGTAAACGATCCGTGAAACGAATGAAGAGGTAGCGGGGATAAGTTCGCTTTTGTGTAGCCTGCTTTTCATAAATCTTCAGTTGTTCAGCGGCCTCATTTTCATCCCACAGGAGTCTTCAAAATCCCCCTGCGCACCTTGTGAAATAGGTAGCTCGAAATCCTCTTCGAAGATACCTGCTAAATGAAGTTCATTAACCTGGGATCGACGCTGAATTTTCAGCGTATTCAAGTATATAAACCTCCCTATATAAACATTTAAGGCAGATCCAGGACGCTTACCTCTTTTATAAAAGGGTCCGTTATTCTCCCATGGCCGGGGTGGCGAAGGAAACGACGAGACTCCCACGGGAGAAGGAGCTAGGCGAGACCCCACAGGGAGTGAAGCGACCGAGGAGACTTGCCAGTTCCCCCGTAGGAAAGCGAGTTGTTTCCGCAGCCACCCCTCCTCTATATAAAGTAACGGACCAAAGATATCTCGAAACTGAGTCTTCAACTAACCGGCCCTATTGTTGAATAAGTCTCTTACTTCATAGAGATTCGAGGAAATCTTAGGGATTTAGTGGGCGGGTAATCCACTTTGCTCGCTTCAGGTTTTATCCAGCCAACTGATTAAAAAGAGCGCTCTTCCATTTAGGAAAAGCGCTCATTATTTACTCTGCCGTCGTTACGGAATCAATCTTTTTCTGTCCCCAGGGAGCCACGATAACTTCCACAATCAGGTCTTCCCTGTTCTGTTCATATTGCTGACCTGTGCCTTCCTCAATAAAATAACGCTCCATACCGATATCCACCATATACACTCCCCTTTGAGGATCATGCCAGTCAAGACGGGCAGGAAGGACTACCTCCGCCCCGCTCACATCAGGTTTTTCAGTGGTAGCCTGAACAAGTGTATAAAGATCATTTTCACCAGGTTCGAGCAGCAAATAAACCTTTTCTCCAGAGGCTATATCAGCGGAAATATTCCATTTATCTGTAGGAACCAGTTCCACCTCGTACGATAATGTCACATAATCACCATAAAAAGGGTCTCGTGGATCTACAGGGGCCGTTTTTAAACGTATGGATTCGCCCCATGCGTCCATTGTATAGTAAGACATGGACATCAGAATGAGAAACAGAGCCTGAAGGCAGACAATGACATAAAACCAAATGCGCTTCATGGCGTTACCTCCCCTTTGCTGACTTGTCTTCGTTTCCTTTCAAGGAAGAAGCTTAAGGCAAACAATAGAATTCCTCCAATAAAAAAGAAAAGAGAGCGGCTCATGAAGTCCCAGGCTAGCTGGAAATAAGCTATAAAGGTCGTAGCCAGAAGTGCAGCTGTCCCTTTGTTTACCCACCGTGCCACACTCTGCTGATAGCCGGAAGTTAGCCACAGCAAAGAATAAACAAACAAAATACCAAGAGACAGGCCATCAGCGAAATCGAATCGGAAGACCGGTAAGAACAATAACAGATCAATCCAATAGTAATTCGTTGAACTCATCGCGGACCGGACCACAGCTCCAACGAAAAAGACGGCCCATACAATAAAGAAATAGAAAGAGGATTCCGTCTGGACTTCTACAAAACCTTCTCCAAGAAAGAAGACTTGAAAAACTAAAATCAAAAAGACTGAAATAACACTGAACGTTTTGAGTACACGCAGTTTCCCTTTTCCAGCGGCTGCATCATCGAATAAATAAAGAAAGAGAATCAGATTAATGAGCCAGTAATAAGGATAACCGCTGCTGACAACGAAGACGAGACTTTGAATCAAGTAACCCGCTCCGAACCAGACCGAATAATCCGTCCGCTGCCCGTGCGCCGTAAACCACCCTAGACCAAGGATGAAAAGCAACCCAGTCCAGATGTGAAATTCACCAAAAGTGACCCCACTGTACACCTGACCCACCGTAGTTAGAATAGCCGCAGCTATAAAGAAAGGCGTTTCTTTACATAAGAGATACAAGCTGAATGCGGCGATGGACCAAATAAAGAATGGCAGGGCACTGAATGAAGTGAAATGATACATTTGCCCCGTCAAAAAGATCCCTGCTCCAAATATCATAAGAGCAATGAGCATTAGACTTTCCCCTAAGCGCTTGGAGTGCTTCCTGTAAATTTGCTCCCCTGCAATATAGAAGGCTAGTAAACTTCCGATGATAATCGCCATTCGAAAGATATCCGAGATCGCGGACCAATTGGAAGCGATAAACGTTAGAAACCCGAGGCCTATGAAGATGGCGGCAAAGGTCAGCAGCAGAGGTTTATGCTGACGGGCCGGATAGCGCTCCATCAGCTGTTCCCTCTGCTCTTCCGATATTATTCGTTCTTCCACCCATTCCTTGCTTTCTTTGATGAGCTCTTCACGTTTCATGGTGTGTCCCCCTCTTTTTAAGAAGCAGCTGTCTGTTTACGTTTCAGCGGTTGTCTCTTCCCATAAGTTAACGTCCTCCACAGCCACTCGAGAGGACCATAACGGTATCTTTTGAGCCATGCTCTGCTTGCGAAGATCTGCAACGTGTAAACCACCACCACAATCATTACGCTCATAATAGGTGGTACCTGTCCGTAGAGACCAAAGCCCACCGAATAAAAAAGGACAAAACATACAAGCGACTGAAGAATATAATTGGATAACGACATTCTTCCAATCCACGTCAATGGATGCAAAAACCTTGCTCCTGATTTTGTCCGGAACAATAACGTAACCGACAGCACATAAAATATGGCTGAGGCGGTGCCCCCAACACTGTCCTGCATAATTCCGACCCACTCAGGATTACCATAGAGATGAGGACCTGCTTTAAAAATAAGAAAAAGGACGCCTGTCATGGCCCACACTTTTTTAATACTTCCCAAATGAGCAGCCGGTTCGTGGAGCCAGCGCTTACGGCACACATATAAACCAAATAAAAACATGGGAAGCAGGCTGAGTGCTAAAAATGGAAGATTAGCAACATGGTTGGCATACAGCCAGTCAGAGGCATTCTGCTGCCAAATTTCGGTTAGACTCCCTGTGCCGTAGTTAGCTATAGCTTCATTAATTGATTCCTGTTCAACAATCCCCTGCAGCCGTCCGCGAATCGAGTAGAGGGCCAAAGTCATTGGCAGGACAAGAAGCGCAAGCATACTATAAGCCACGAACAAAAGCCCAGTTGTCGATAGATGGAAAAACGCGAATAAAGTAAGTCCGAGTACTCCATAAGAAAGCAGAATATCCCCATGCCAGATCAGAAAGGCGTGAACTAACCCAAAGCCGATCAATACCACCAATCTTTTAAATATGATCGGGCGGTAATCGAGATTCTTCTCATCCAGCCTGTCTTTCATCATCTGCATGCCGAACCCGAACATAAAAGAAAATAACGTATAAAAACTTGCCTGGAAAAAGATATCAATGATCGCCTGCACGGTATGGCTCAGTGATGAATCCCACGCCTGAGCGGCTCCCCCGTATAAGAAATAAGGAGCGTTAAAGGCTGGCACATTCACCATAAAGATGCCTAAAATCGCAAGCCCGCGCGCAGCATCAATCCAGTTTAATCTTTCTGACTCACCTAATGGCGACGCCTTCGAATTCATGTTTATTCCCCCTGTTAGCTTTATTTTACTTTTATTCTGTTATTTAGACAATTGCGTTTCATAAAATAAAGAAAGGAGTTTTTGCATGCCGGCAAAAGTAGGAGCCGTAAATGTGACGTCCTTATCCAGTTCCAGTATATTCAACATTGGCGACGTGTATAATATGGCCCCACAGGCATGGGTAAAAACATTTGCTGGCGGCGGGTCATTTAACACAGGGAATGGAATAAAGATTGATATTAACCGCTCCAATACCTATGTAAACGACCAGGAAGTCATTGACCAATCCTTAATTAACGATTCCTAGGAGGATGCTTCATGAACATTACCGTCCACCAGTCCATCTGCATCCATGTACTGCGTATCGGCACCGTGGCCAACTCATCGATCGTTCAAATCGGCAGCTCAGGAGTCATTCAAGCCAAAGCTGACCTCTATAATACGGGAGCTTTTAAAACCGCTGCACCAGCTGCCATGCCAGTAGAAGGAACGGTAGACATTCCAGAAGCCGAAGGTCCTTCTCTCGTTCCACTTTCCATATCATAGTCTTGTTTATTGTGCATAAAGTTAAACAGGGGGTGATCTCATTTGAACAATCATTACCAATCATGGCAGTCATGGGTTCAGCAAGTTATGAAACACATGGAAAACCAGCAGCAGCTGATCAATCAATTGACGCAGAAAATCGAACAGCTTCAAATGAATGAGAGCCCTAAGACCGTCATTGAAAAAATCGAGTATCATTTTGATCAGCTGAAGATCGATACATTGGAAGGAACTTTGCAAATTGGACTAACTCCCAACGGAACGGATGCGGCAGATATCGGTGATTTTTATGCAAATCAGGGTCAGATGCCTCCTCAGCAGGATCCCGTCCTTCACCAATTACAAAAATACATGAACACAGACATTCCCCAGTGGATGAACCAATATACCCGCGATCATGATATCTCGGTCACGGATCACCATAAGGAGCAAATTATTGCCGATGTT
This sequence comes from Halobacillus sp. B29, assembly GCF_052246755.1. Classification (NCBI taxonomy): domain Bacteria; kingdom Bacillati; phylum Bacillota; class Bacilli; order Caryophanales; family Bacillaceae; genus Halobacillus; species Halobacillus sp. B29. The sequence goes on along the minus strand of NZ_JBQQCM010000020.1, from coordinate 39,295 downwards.
AGAAAACAGCTCTCTCAGAGAATAGAACACTATAAGAATCAAAATCCGGACTTGGATGACGCCGGTCTTGTCAATCAGGTCCAAAATGAAATCAGGCATTCCATAGCTCAATACTTTGATTCTTTTCAAGGAGATGGTACCTCATGAATCACATCGTTCACAACTATGGTCTCCATGTTGGACGGATCCGCGTAACGGCGGTCTCTTCCTCATCCGTCTTCATGATCGGAGATAATAAAACGATTCGCTTACAATCCTATTTTGATACACCGCCGGAATCCTTGATTATTGGTCCGTATGTTCCAATGGAAACCGACGGAGAAGCCGTGGTTAGTGATGATGGTGAAAATGTATAATCGCATGGTGTACGTCGATGAAATCGACATTACATCTGCACTGATCGCTTCTCATATTTCGATCGGAGATGTGTACCGTGCGTCTCCCTGGTCGAAAGTGCTGGCTGTACAAAAAGAAGGCTCTGAATTTATTTCCGATACGTTCAACTTTGAAGATTTTCCCGTTTTCTCACTTCAGCCCACCAGCCCTTTACCTCCAATCACCGTTCCTTCCTACAACTACCACAACCAGGCGATCTATGTAAATGATATCCATGTAACCGGGGTTTCCACTGCTGGAATCGTGCAGGTAGGAGGTATTGAACACATTGATGCCGTATCGAGAACTAAACATATTCGACTCTTAAGTGACGAACAATAGGTCCTGGTTTCGCATAGGTTGTAACTATATCGTCGAATCGAACTAATTATAAGAAGGAGGCGATCATGAATGCCGGCCATAGTCGGTCCCATCAGTATAAATAGTGTCGGCGGCGGGGTCGTAAACTTCGGGGATTCCTTCTATCTTTCACCTAAGAGTACTTCAAAGACAAACGCGGGTTCAGGTGCCCTCAATACAGGAAACTGGATTGTCTGCAACAACGGTATCAGTTCTACGAATCCTTTTGATCCTGATGTTAACGACCAGAATGTTACCGCTAATGCTTAAGCTGCTTTATTTTGAGTTAAACTAATAGTGTATAAACGGATAGAAGAAGCTCAAAGTATTTTATAACTTTGAGCTTCTTACATAGAATGAGTCCATTTCCTTATTTTTGAAGGTTTTAGGAAGGATGACCCGGGGAATTAACCATGAAAGCGCAAGATGGAGGTTATGAAGATGAAGGAATGCACACTGAGCAATAGAATTCATTGCAGAACGGAATATTCTGCTTTAAAAAAAGTGCTGGTTGCAAAACCATCCTTTATGAAGATATCGACTGTTATTAATGAAACACAAAAGCATTATGAAGATGTCAATATTGATATCCAACGTGCGCTTGACCAACACGACACCTTTGTCCATGTGCTGAAGGAGCATGGTACTGAAGTGGTTGAACTTTCTTCTCATCCTGAATTACACGAGCAGGTCTTCACGAGAGACATTGCCTTTGTGATTCATGATCAACTCTTCGTTGCTTCAATGAATGAGGAAGTGCGGCTTGAAGAGACTTCGCTTTTGAAAGAGTGGCTTTATGAAAATTCGATCCTTTTTCAGGAACCGTTTCCTTCTTCCATCGAGGGCGGGGATGTTTTAATTGACGGAAAGACTATTTGGATTGGGAAAAGCGGGCGTACTTCCTCTGAGTCTATAGAAACGTTACAAGAACAACTCCCTTCCTATACGATTGAACCGCTGGACCTTGAGGATGATATTCTTCATCTGGATTGTGTATTTAATATTATTAGTGATCATACAGCTCTTGTTTACCCTCCCTCTTTTACTGATAGTGGATTGGATAAGCTTCAGTCCAGGTTCAATCTGATTCCGGTAACTCGGGAGGAGCAATTCTATATGGGGCCGAATGTTCTTTCCATTGATGAAGGAAAGCTCATTAGTCTTCCTCAGAACCAACGGTTGAACGATGAACTGCATTCAAAGGGTTTCCAAGTCATTCCCATAGATTTCTCTGAAATTATAAAATCAGGCGGTTCCTTCCGCTGCTGTACCCTTCCCCTACTGCGCTCATCTGATAAGAAATAAGACAACCCTTAACTAAATCTACAGATTATTTCAATTATAAACCCAAAAAACTACATGGTAATTCTTACAGAAAAGCTCCCAATACTGGAAGACTCAGTTTCGAGATATCTCGTGAGAGAGTTGGGTCCTGCGGGGAACGACTCGCTTTCCGGCCCTGCACGACGCAGGGTCGTTCGACGTTGCCACAGGAAAGCGAGTTGTTTCCGTAGCCAGCCTCTCTCTATATTAGCAACGGACCAAAGATATCTCGAAACTGAGTCTTCAACAATCCGGCCCTTTTGTTGAATAATCATTAAATGAAAATCAATTAGCAAAAGCGGAAGGACTGGTTGGTCCTTCCGCTTTTTGAATGAAGAGATCGTCTCGTTCATTTTTTAGTTACACCATTCTAAAAAAGCAGATCACCAGTTGAAAATCCAAGGAGGCTTGATCATCCATTCTGCGCTTCAAGTGTAATAGACCCGAGGTTGTATAGGGTCCCGGAAGCCCCATCTGACTTCAAGTATTCCAGATCCTCTATGAATATACGGCTGGTAAAGACGGTTTCGCCATAATCACAAAAGATTTCCAGACTCGAAGAATCCATAAACAAACGGATGCGATGATTTTCTTTATATTTTCGTAGAGCATATCGCTTCGTTCCGTAGGTTTCTGCAAACGTATGAGTCATGTCAGACCGATCCAGGCAATATTCCTCCCCATTCGAGGAGAAGGTGACAGATTCACCTTTACGATTGCTGAAAGTTAGAGTAAAGTCTGGATCTACGGATAACTCCAGCTCAAACGCCCGCGAGCTTAAGTTATGTTCCTGTTCCAGTGTTTCTGCACCTAGACGCAATTTCTTCAATTCCTCCAGCGGCTGTTGAACGAGGCGGTTCCTCTGAAGGGTAACTTGCCGGGGAATCGTCAGCATGTGTGCCCACATATTCTCATCCGTTGGGTAATCGCTTTTCGAGTTACCGAGCCATCCTATTAGAATCCTTCTTCCCCGTTCATCCTCATACGTTTGAGGAGCATAAAAGTCGAATCCTTTATCAAGTTCAATGTACTGCTTCCCTTCATAGTGAAGCTTGCGAACATCCAGCGGATCACTGAGCACATAAGCGACAGAAAACACATTATTGAAATTATATTTATCGGTTTCTAACTCTCCCTGAGGTGAAAAGATGAACACCCCGTGCCCGTCCTGCTCAAAGTGATTGGGACATTCCCACATATACCCGGCATCCGGCAAGTCTGTGGTCAATTTTCCTTGAAAAGATAACTGCTGCATACTTTGTCCTTGATAAAGAGCCAGCGCCCCCTCCCCGTCTTTCGTTTCTCCTCCTACCAACATGCAGTAGATATTCTCTCGTTTAAATTTAGGAACTTCCTAAATCCAACGCTTATGTTGGCATTGATCTCGGATTGAAAGACTTCGCTGCTCTCTCGAATGGCACCACCTATCAAAACCCACGATACCTACGTAAGACCGAAAAGAAACTAGCAAAAGCTCAACGTATCCTTTCCCGAAGGGAAAAGGGATCTTCGAATTGGCATAAGCAACGTATTAAAGTAGCTAGACTTCACGAGAAGATAGCGAACTCCCGCAAAGATTATCTGCATAAGATTTCTACCGAAATCATCAAAAACCACGATGTGATCGGTGTAGAAAATCTCCAAATTTCCAATATGCTCAAAAACCGAAAACGATCCAAATCGATTCGTGATGTGAGCTGGTCGATGTTCACGTCTATGCTCGAATACAAAGCAAAGTGGTACGGGAAGCAGTTGGTAACTGTATCGAAAGTTTTGGCGAGTTCTCAGCTATGTTCCAAGTTGCGGATACCAAAACAGGGAGGTAACGAATCTCGCTGTTCGAACGTGGAACTGCCCGAATTGCGGATCCCACCACGACCGCGACCTAAATGCGAGCTTCAATATATTGAAGGAGATTCAAAGAATCCTTACAACCGTCGGTGCGACGGGGCTAGCCTAATCATGTGAATGAACCGTTAGATTCGTGCTCTTAGGAATCCCCCAACTTCAAGGAGTGTCAGCGAGTAAGTGGGGGTAGTTCAAGACCTCTACCATCTACCTCATTCTATTAAGTCTTAGAGCAGGATTTTAAAAACGAGGGTCTCATTTCTGAGAATTTGAATAAGCTTATTTGGGGAGTTATTTTATGAAAGGAGCCTGCCCATGTATAACTATGACCCTTGTGATCAATTAGCGTGGAATGCTGCCAAGTACGATATGCTGTCAAATTATTACAAGTACTCCAATCCTCAGAAGCACATCTATTATTACCAAAGACATTTAGAATGTATGCAACGCTGGATCATGATGCAAGAACGGGGTGAAAACTCCGGTATGATGGGGATGAACAGTGAAGCGAAGGTCCGTGTACTCCACGCTTCGCCAGATGCTCCCGCCGTAGATATTTATGTGAACGGCCAGAAGGTTCTTGAAGGCGTTACGTATAAGCAGCAAAGTGAATATTTAAGTGTCCCAGCAGGTCAATATCAAATCGATATTTATCCTTCTGGAGAAATGAACCAGGCCGTCTTATCGCAAAACGTCTCGGTCGAAGCAGGTAATATGTACACGGTGGCTGCTGCCGGCAGGTTGAACAATTTGCGGCTGATTGCCGTCGCAGACAACGACAGTATCTCGTCTGGAAATGCTAAGGTACGCTTCTGGCATTTATCACCAAATGCACCAAACGTAGATATTGCGGTACAGGGTGGAGATGTGCTCTTCCGTAATGTACCATTCGGAAAAGCTACCCGCTACTTGACCCTGCCGCCGACGACCGCTAATCTTGAAGTCCGCGTGGCAGGAACAAATCAGACAGCTTTAACTATTCCAAATGTAACCTTAAGTCCTAACCAGGCTTATACAGCTGTGGCCGTCGGCTTAGCTGGTGGCGATCCTCCTCTTGAAGCTATTTTTCTTCAGCCTTAAAAAACAAGCAGCGATTCCTCAGGTTTCGCTGCTTGTTTTTTATTGTGCTTATAGGCGAGTGCCCCCACCCAAGCAAAGCATAATCTTTTTTTAAAAAAAGCTCTGTTAAAGCTTATTGTTGATTTTCCATAAAAGACTTATTACACAATAGGGCCGTTTAGTTGAAGACTCAGTTTCGAGATATCTTAGGTCCATTGCTGATATAGAGAGGGGCTGGCTACGGAAACAACTCGCTTTCCTGCGGGGAAACTGGCAAGCCTCCTCGCTCGTTTCACTCCCTGTGGGGTCTCGCCTAGCTCCTTCTCCCGCGGGAGTCTCGTCGTTTCCTCCGCCATCCTATGTTTGAGGAGTGAACGGACCCTTCCATAGGCGATAAAGCGGTGCTTGCCCCGCCTTAAATGCTTCTATGGCAGGAATTATCTACACATGCACGCTTATTGTTAGAAGTTTATCTCTATCATAAACCGGTGCGTTTCGAAGAGAGATTTCGAGCTCCATATATCGCAAGCTCCGGAGGGGGACGGTGAAGACTCCCTGTGAGATAAACTTGAGGTCGCTGAAAAACTGAAAATTCATGAAAGGTAGACTCCAAAAAAAGCAACCTGGATGGATTTATTCCCTCCAAGCCGCTTTTCTTTTGCTTTTATAAGTTCAACAAAACCCCTCTTTTTAGATGGATTTTCGTTGATTCCACGATGAGCGTTCGGTGGTGACGCCTGCGGGAACAGCGCGAGCCGAAGATCCACTTGGTCAAGTGATCTTCTTGACCAAGTTAGCTGAGGCCGTGCCCGCGGCAAGCATCCACCGACAAGCGAGTCGTGAGAAGCAACAACAAACTTCAAAAACTCCCCTGGGTAGAAAGTAGTTTTTCAGCGGCCTCATAAACATGATCGGTGAGACCCAGGAAGGCGCAAAGCCTGAGGAGGCTCAGCACATGGGAGGTTCGACTAAGACCGCCACGTCTTGTGGCAACGTCGAACGACCCTGCGTCGTGTAGGGCCGGAAAGCGAAATCGTCCCCGGAGGACCTTCCGCTCCTCCAATGTCTCGAAACTGAGCCTTCAACAAACGGGAGCTTTACCTTAAAAGGATCACTGAGGTTAGCAAATCCTTAAAAAAGACGGAAAAATAGCAATTCTTATCTGGAGAATTTTGTGCATTGACGCACTAAATAATCGCTAATAGAATGTGGTCACGATTTTAGAGAAGCATCTCTAACGTCAATCTATTTGGAAGGGAGGAGTACCTCATGCTTTATCGATCCATGGTTTACCTATTCGGAATGCTTGTCAACTTTTTCGGAGTCGCCCTGTTAATTAATGCTACACTTGGCGCAGGATTTTGGACATCCTTTTTTATTGGAGTTTCTGATCATCTTGGTTTCACGGTTGGATTCTGGTACGGTGCTTTTCAACTGCTGATTATTTTTATTAATGCGAAACTAATGAAGAATCTCCCCGAGGTAAGAGCCGTAGTACCAGTGTTTATGGAAAGTTTGATTCTTGACTTTTGGCTTGAGATTGTATTCGCAAATGTCGATCTATCGACAGCCCCATTTATTCTGCAAATCGCAGCCCCTTTTCACCGGTGTAGCGATTATCGGACTCGGAGTGGCTATTTATATTCTACCTCAGTTTCCGCGTGCGCCAGTTGATCAGTTGTTCTTAGCAGTCAGTGCGCGGTTTAACTTGAGCCTCCAAACAGGTCAAACCCTGGTTGCGGTAACCATGACGTCTCTTGCCCTGCTCATTGGAGGCCCAGTGGGACTTGGAACTCTTGCGCCAATGCTGTTTCTCGGCCCTGTGATCCAGTATTGTTATACTAGGGCCTATCCACTTTATTATAAAATTCATCCTGACGGTGAGCGAGTATACCAACAAGCTGTATAACGAGATAACATGTGAAAGCCGCATGGTTCAGAATAGAACCATGCGGCTTTTTTCATTGATCTTTAATTCGGACGGTGTGTGGTTATCTACGGCGTCTGCGGTTGGACTTTCTGGTGGTGACTTCCTTTTGAGGATCCTGCTTTTTAATCCAGCTCAAATATTTTTCCATATCGGGATGTTCACGCAGACGCTCAAGAGTATGATAAAAGTTCGCGAGTTCTTCATTGGTGAAAAGAGCATGAATTTGCCGGTGACAGGCACCGCACAGCCATACTGTCACGCCCATGGCTCCGCCGTGCTGTCTTGGAATTAGGTGGTGTTCCGTCGTTTTGACAGGCGTACGAAAACACAATTCACATGTACCTTCCATTTAATCGACCTCCACAAGTACCGACCCTTCAAACAAGTACAGACAACTCTTACGAACCGGCTCTTTCCAAATTTTTTCTAATGCACACCGGTACATCTCTATTTGGGTGCGGTAGCGGTCTTTCATGGTTTCTTCTACCGACTTCTTCTCAGGGTCAATTTGATCAGATTTGTAATCCAGGATCATCCAACCATCTTCATAAGGAATCATGGCGTCAATAACCCCCTGGATGAAAACCAGTTCATTTTCTGGTGACTCCCAATCAGGATACACTTCATGAGCCGGCAGCGTCAGACTGAACGGCACCTCGCGTTCCACATGTTCCGCTTCGAGTACAAATTGCCCCACAGAGGTTTCAAAGAAAGCCGCCACTGCTGCTGGATCGATAACGTCTGCTTCCTCTCGACGAAGCACGTCTTTAAGGACCAGATGTTCGACAAACTCTTCCACCTCTTCAGCACTGTGTTTATGGGACAACGGAATATGCTGCATGACGGTATGCATAGCGCTTCCTTTTTCAGCCGCAGACAATCTTTGATCCGCCTGCATAAACCTTGGCCGTTTCTGGATTGGAGCCTGATAAGGAACCAGCAGCTGGTCGCTTGAATACTCATCTTTTGTTTCGCGCTGCCTTTTAATTTCTGTAACGGTCTGTTTAGCCCGCGAGTAGGCTGCTTTATGATGAGGATAAACGAAGCTTAACCGCTTCTCGACCATATCTTTTCCTTGAGCATAGTCTTCTGCGGGCTGCCACTCTTCAATCGCTGTGCGCAGCTCCTCATCCCTTGTCTCCTGAGATTCATCAAGGACAGCGAATTGACTGCCGTGCGCTATATTAACTTTCCACTCCGATGTGTCTGCATAAATGTCCTCTGATGTGGTCACTTCAATACTGCCGCGGAGCTCTTCCGCGTGCCGATGACGGATCAGTGCAGGCCCTACCCAGTCCAGGTAGGATTTAGCATCGAGCCGATCATGAGGCGGCAGCACCCATTCCGGTGAATCCAGAAACGTCTGCCACTTTTCCTGTTTTTTATCAAAAGAAGCAACATTTCCGACCATAACCAGCTTTTCCTTGGCCCGGGTCATCGCTACATATAAGACTCGCATTTCCTCTGCCAACAGTTCTCTTCGCTTGGCCTGCTTTAAGGCGTGATAAGCAAGTGTCGGATACATCAGCCGCTTATGGGGGTTTATATATCTTGAACCAAAACCATAATCTTTATGAAGCAAGTAACGATCCTTCAAGTCCATCATATTGAACTGTTTATCCATCGCCCCTAAGATGACGACAGGAAACTCCAGACCTTTACTTTTGTGAATGGTCATAATCCGGACCACGTCTTCCTGTTCGCCAAGAGCACGTGCCGCTCCCAGATCATCGCCCCGCTCTTCCATCCGTTCAATGAACCTCAGAAATCGGAACAGTCCTCGGAAGGATGTAGTCTCATAGGACCTCGCTCTGTCATAAAGAGCACGGAGGTTAGCCTGACGCTGGCGTCCGCCTGGCATGCCTCCCACGAAATCATAATAACCCGTTTCTCGGAAAATATCCCAGATCAGTTCCGATAAAGCTCCCTGCCTGGCCCGCTCTCTAAAGCTTTCAATCAGTTTAAAAAAGTTTGCTACCTTCCTGCCTAATTCATCATTTCCAGGATACACTTTCATAGCTTCGTAGTAGCTGACCCGCTTTCTGGCGAGTCTCAGCCTTGCCAGCTCGTCCTCATTCAGTCCGACGATAGGAGACTTCAGAACAGAGGCGAGAGGTATATCCTGCATCGGATTATCAATGACTTTCAATAGACTGAGCATAATCTTAATTTCAATTGCTTCAAAATAGCCGGTCGAAAGTTCCGCATAAACCGGAATGCCCTGCTGTTTCAGTTCATCAACGATCATCGGCGCCCATGTCATTGAACGCATTAACAGGACAATATCCCGGTACTGAATCGGGCGCTTCGTTCCCGTTTCCTTATCCATCACTTCAAGCGGAGGTTCGTCGTCATGACCGAGCCATTTTCGAATCATCTGGCCGTAAGCTCTCGCTTCTAACTGGGCTTTCTCCAGGTCTTTATATTCTTCGTTCTCTTCCTGTTCATCCTCTTTGGATTCCCGATCGATCACAAAGAGTTCAGCTTCTGGACTTGAAGGCGCCCATTCGTCATACGTTTGATTACTGTAGATAAGCTCGGCTTCTTTCTCATATTCCATTTCCCCGACCTCTTCATCCAGCACCTGACGGAAAATATAGTTGGTCGCGTCCAGCACCTGCTTCCGGCTTCTAAAGTTGCGGGCTAAGTCAATCCGTTCGCCGTCGTTTTCAAGATAGCCGTAAGCCTTATATTTTTGGAGAAACAAGGAAGGTTCAGCATGACGGAAACGATAAATACTCTGTTTCACATCCCCCACCATAAATAGGTTCCCGGCTTCCGGAGCATCGGTTAATAAACGAAGCAGTGTCTCCTGTACCAGGTTCGTATCCTGATATTCATCAATCAGCACTTCACTGAACTGCTGGTGAAAGCCGGCTGCTACAGAGGAAGGAACGGGCTGTGCCGGCGTCGAGGATTCATCAAGCAGAATCTGAAGACAGTAATGCTCCAAATCGGAAAAGTCCACAATTGCTTTTTCTTTTTTTAACTGTTCATAGCGCTGCTTGAAATCTTTCACCACTACAGCCAGTTGTTCCATGACCGGATAAAGTTCCTGCATATCCTGTAAATAACTGTTTAAAGACCTTGAAAACCACTCATCCCGCATTTCATTCCAGCGCTTCTTATAGCGGTCACGGATTTTTTTGGCCTGCTCTTTCTTCTCTTCATTGCATTCCATCTTTTTCTTAGAAAGGGTGGCAAAGGACTGTTCACTAATATACGATTGCAATTCTTCCCATGAGTGGGCCATCGCCCCTTTAGCCTGTTGAATCATCTCTAGGTCGGAGTCAGCGGTTTCCCCGTACGTATAAGGACCATCCGGTTCTTTGGTAAGATCCAAAAATTTATGAGCTTCCGCTTCCATCGCTTTTAAGTGACTGCTGACTTCCTCTTTCAATAGGTGAAGCCATGGAAGCTGATCTTCTCCATCTACTTCCTGTACGTTGTACATCTGCACCATTTGATCCAGCCATACTTCCGGCCAAGGATTCTGCGTAGCAAACGTGTAAAGTTCAAGAATAACCTTCTCTACATCCAGATCACTGCGATCACTCGAGAAACGGTCGACAATATCAAAGAATCTCTCCTGCTCTTCCCCTTCTTTTCCATACCAGTCCTCAAACAGCTCCTCTAATACTTCCTGCTGAATAAGATCGGCTTCTACCGTATCGGCAATTCGAAAGCCCGGGTCAAGGTCAAGCCGGTAAGCATACCTGCGCACCACTTCCATACAAAAAGAGTGCAGCGTAGAAATCGATGCATTCTGTAGCAGCGACAGCTGTTTCTTCAAATGATGAGAGCCTGGATTTGCTTCCAGCGCTTTACTTAACGCCTGCCCCACTCGATTTCTCATCTCCTGCGCTGCTGCATTCGTAAACGTAACGACCAGTAAAGAATCAATGTCCGCTGGCTCCTCTTCATGAAGCAGTTTTTGAATGATCCTTTCAACAAGAACCGCCGTCTTCCCAGAGCCAGCGGCAGCAGCTACCAGAATATTCGAGCCATGCGTATAAATCGCCCGCTCCTGTTCTTCTGTCCAACTTACCAAGCAGATCCCTCCTCTCTATTTATCATTCGTTCCAATACATCTTCATCTTTCAGTTCTTTCAGCTTCCGGAAATTGTTCTCCTCAAGGGTAGGGTCAAATTGACAGACGGAACGGTACGGGCAGAAATTACAGGCACTCTGCTGTTTCTGCTGGTAAGGATTCAAATCCACTTTGCCGTCCGTAATATTTGTGCCCGCACGGCTCATCAGCTCCCGAATGTAGTGGCTCAGCTGCTGGAAACGTTCGGCATCAGCGGTTTTAGAATTTTTATAAAAACCGCCTTTCGCTTTCAGACCAGCCGGCACAATCTGGCTGTGGCCTTTCTCAAGCCCTGTATCCATCATCTGGATGATACGCTCATTTTCAAGCAGCAGCCCCTGCATTTTGAACTTCTTGAAAATCTCTTCTTCAATCGCCGCATCCTGAAGCATCCGGCTGCCTGTAATCATCGGATTATGAACGTGGAAGTATAGAACCCCGGCCGGCGAAGCTGCCGTTCCAAGCCAGTGCTCGGCGTTAGTGAGAACCACGTCCAGATAAGCGAGCATCTGAAGGGACAGACCATAGTAGACGTCCATCAAACTCAAGCCCTTGGCACTTGATTTATAATCTATAATTCTCAAGTAAAGATCTTCTTCCGTTAAGGCTTTATCCACACGGTCAATCCGGCCGCGCAGCATCAGTTCATAACCATTAGGTAAATCAAGTGAGAGCGGCGGAAGTTTTGCATCATTACCCGTTCCAAATCCTAATTCCAATCCCACAGGTGAAAAGTCACTGCTTCTCGCCTGCTCACTCAGGACAAACGCGGCACGTGCGATGACCTGCTGCAATTTCTTCTGGATATATTGATATCGATTGGAACTGTGCAGGATCTGATTTTGAAGGACCGGAGCCAGCTGCTCAGTCGCTTTAGCGGCATAGCTGTTCGTTTCCTCTTTGTTCAGCTGGGCAAAATCCCGGCCTTCTCCTTGAATCCACTCTGTAATCTGCTTTAACGCCTCATGGAAAAGCTGACCGATATCCGGAGCATCCAGTTTATACGTACGGCGCTCTTCCAGGTTCAAACTGTGTCTTGCAAAATATTGATAGGAGCAGCTGTGATAGGTTTCAAGTCTCGATACACTCGTTTTCACCTGCTTATCAAACAGCTGCCCCGTTGTCTCTTCCCCGAGATCCACCGGCTGATTATTGTAAAACAGACTTTCCAGCACGCGGTGTGTTAATCCATTGGGATCTTCCCGTTCGATATACCAATTCAGCACACTCCACCACACAGGCTGCATGGCATATCCTTTTAAATACCTGGCCAGCTGTGATGTAAGCGCTGATCTCGTTTTAACCGGGGTCGTAATAAAACGTTCCGCTTCATGAAGATCATCTGGATCCTGCAGCAGGACATGGTCTTTACAGGAAGGAAACAGCTCTTCCAGTCTTTGAATAATCGCTGCCGGAATTTTTGATTTACCTTCTTCATTGCTTAAAGGATAGCTGACCCACAAGCGGTCTTTAGGCATGGTCAGGGCTAAATACACATAAAAGCGGTCATCGAGCAATTGCCTATTGCTCCCGTCTGCGAGCTGCAGTCCATGTTCAGCCAAAAGAGAACGCTCCTGTTCGGAGATCATCCCGTCACTAGGCGGTTTCATCGGCCACAGACCATCGGTGACCCCTAACAAAAACGAGGCCTTAATGCCCGTGATTCTGGACCGGTCCACACTTCCTACAATCACGTGATCCATGCTCGGCGGCACATGGGCGAAATTAAGAGATTCGAGTCCGCTGTCCATCGTATTCCGGAACACCTGGAGAGACATTTTTCCTTCTCCTGCCATTTCCACCATTTCGTCAAGAAGCTGAAGGAAAGCATCATAGACCTGCTCTTGTTCCCGGCCTCGCTCAATCTCACCGCTTTCATCATAGCGGTTACGCCATTCTTCCAGCTGTCTGGGTACTTGCAGATGTTCAAGCCAATCATAAATAACAACGGCTTTCTCTTCAATCGTAACTACTGCGCGAAGTCGTTCATCGAATTCCTCCAGCGCTTCGCGTACCTGCTTCCGATACGCATTAATCCGCTGTTGTTTTTGCTTTTCCTCATCGGTCTGAGAAGCTTGCTCAAACCCTCTAAATCGCTGATAAATCCAGTCCTGGTTTGAGAACCATTGAGTCCTCGAGCGGATGCCGTATTCCAGAACATAGTTCTCCAGCTCATCGATCGCATTTTCATTAAGCGGATGTATCCGATCCGTCGCCGGGATAAACCCAGTTTTCAACAGGCGGAAAAGCGCATCGTACCGAAAGTTCCCTTCTACCACGTCGAGCCCTGAGCGGATGAGCTCAATCATAGGGTGATTCAGCATCGTCCTTTTTTCATCAATAAACACTGGAATTCCGTAGTCATTAAATAAGGTTTCAATTAAGCTGTGATAAACCTCAGGTTCCCGCATAAGAATCGCCATATCCTTATAACGATAGCCCTCTTCACGTACCAGCCGTAAAATTTCCTGGGCCGCGCCTTCCACTTCGGCACGGGGATGAACAGCCTCCGCAATGTGAATTGGTGCCTGCCCTTCAAAAGCAGGAGCCGGGTGCTGATCAAAATATTTCTCCAGATGCTGAAAGGCCGGCTGATCCTTCATGCGACCTTTCGTGTGATCGAGAATGACCACCTCATCCACCTGAGAGCCAGCTATCCTTGTAATTTCCTTTAAATTCAAATACGTTTCTTTCGTTTCATGGAAAAGATCAAGTTCCGGATTTGAATCTCCCTCCGGCCGTTCCGTCGTAAGGGTGACGTGAACCTTGTCCACCTTTTTCAATAGCTCTTCCAGTACACCGCATTCCTGTGGCGTGAAACTATGGAAACCATCAATATAAACTTCAGCGCCTTCCAAGAAGCCTGCTTCCGGAATTTTACTGGCGAGCAGCTGCAATTGATCTTCGCTGTCTATGTACTGCTCACGTAAAGCATCCACCAGGCGGTCGTAAATATAATTTAAATCATCAAGTTTATCTCTTAACCCTTCTTCCTGGGTCGTCGTATGCTGAAAGCGGTCGAGCCCTTCCATTTGAGCATGAAGGTCTTCTGGAGTAATACGGTACCGCTTGAATTCTGTGATCATACCTTCCAGCTGTTCAATGAACCCCTGCTTTTCAATCGCCTTCTGAAATACTTTCCAGTCGGACGTACGCTCTTCCACAATTTTACGAAGCATCATCTGGACACCGGTAGACGTCAAAAACTTTTTCGTACCGCCCCCGGTCTCCTGCAGAACCCTCCAGGCAAGGCGTGAAAAGCTGAACACTTGCGCCCGGATCGAGCCTTCAATCCCCTCTCGTTTCAGCAGCGCGTATTCCTGCTGAAACGTCATTTGTTCTGGAACAATATAGATAATAGGAGGCCCTTTAGGGTCTTCTTTTAACCTGCCTTCAATTTCTTCTAAACATCGTGTGCTTTTCCCTGCTCCTGAGCGGCCGAGCAATAAACGCATCCCCATAAAACACACTCCTTCCTTCCTTTTCCTTTCCTTCTAGTTTATCATTTTTTTCGTAGTCTGCAGACGAATGTAATTTCTTTTTCCAACTGCTCACGAACTCGTCATCTATAAATCTACATTAAAAAAACCGCCCGACGGACGGCTGGAATTCACTTCTAAAATTGTAGAGCTAATTGAGAAAATGGCCAGTAACGGACATCCACTTTTCCAACCACCTTCTCAATAGGTACGAAACCAAAATAGCGGCTGTCCAGACTGTCTCTGCGATTATCTCCTAAGACAAACAAGTGGCCTTCAGGAACCTGCATCTGACCGGTAACACCTTCTAAGGTAAAGTTGCTTGTGAAAGCCTTACCATCATGTGGTCTCAATGCTTCGAGATACGTTTCCTTCACGCGCTTTCCATTTACATAAAGCTCGTCCTCCCGCACAGCGATCTCATCTCCTCCTACACCGATCACCCGCTTCACATAATCTTCCTTTTCGTTTGCATGGAAAACGATCACATCCTGTCTTCCAATGTCCTGTAAATCATAGACGACTTTATTGACCATCAATAAGTTTCCGTCATACAAAGTAGGCTCCATGGATTCGCCATCCACGATATAGCTTGCGAAAAAGAAAGAACGAAAAACGAAAGCTAGCAATAAAGCAAGCAATACAGTCCGGATAAGATTACGATATTTTTTCATAGTTTAATCCTCCAGGTCTTCTTTCTACCCCTATTTTACCCTTTCTGGATTAAACTTAATCACTTACGCGCCCCGTCCTCTCTGCTCTTCTCTGAATCCGCTTTTCTATATATTTCCCTGCTGTCCAGAATAATAGAATGCAGATTCCGACAATGACCGATTTCATCGGATTTTGAGCAAATGAAGCGATACTTGATCCCACATAAGCAATCGTAAAAATCATAACCGACTTCCCTAAAATCGCTGCCAGCATAAACTGCTGCCGGCTCACGTTCGATAGACCTGAGACGACATTAATAATGGATGAAGGTGAAAATGGAAAGCACATTAAAAGAAACAAAGGACCGAACCCATGCTCTTCCACCCAGGTCATGACTTTTTTCACCTGTTCATGACGTGTGATAAAGCGAAGGAACCGTTTTCTTCCAAGTCTTCGAATAATAAGAAAAACGCAGAGGGCGCCCGCTACGGAACCAATCCATGAATACAAAAACCCTTTAAACAAGCCATACACGACCGAGTTTGCCAGTACAAAAGCCACTAAGGGCAGGATCGGCAGGAAAGCTTCCAGCAAAGGAAGCAGAATTCCCGGCAGTGGCCCAAAACTTTCTAATTGCTCCAGCTGCTGGATCACATAATCAAAAAGCTGATCGTTTTCAGCCATTCTTTTGTAACGCTCAAGTGAGAAAGTAAATAAGTACATGAGACGGTGCTGCTCCTTATTCACACCGAGAAAACCAGTGCTTCTTTTCTCCATTTTATATGAAACCTTCTCGTATGCCTACCAGAAATCTGTTTATTCTTAGCTTCCCCACCTATTTCCATTTATAACCTTTTCCGAAATTTACTTGCATAATATGTTCCTTCACGTGATATAATAAAAACAGAACAAACGTTCCCTTTTGGAGGAGAATAGTATGCGTTATTTAAAACAAAAAGAGCTGGATCTGGCTTCACGCTATTTATTTTTATCAATGGCCATTGCTGTCATCAAGCAGGATCGGAAGCACTTTGAATTAGGGAAATTCAAAATAAAAGAACCTTATTTAGAACTGTTGGGAAAGATGGAGTTGGAAGCCCGCGAAGAACGGAGAAAGCTCCGCCAGAAAATGGATCACCACAAGCTGCAAGTCGTTGAAACCGGCAGAAATGATTCATTCACCTCATTTTTATTCTTAGCTCACGGCTACGAAGAGAAACGAAACTACTTTAACCCGGCCATCCGCAAGAAAGTAGAAGTGATTCTATCAGAACTTATGAAGAGGTCCCAAACCTCAAATCGTGAGAAGCATCCAGCGGGGGTTGAGAAGCGTGCAGACGATCTTCAAGGATAAATCTGAAATGAGCGGTGCGGTGAAGCTGGTTGGCAAACATCCCCACTGACACGGGAAGGTTGAGGCTTGTCCCATTGGAAAATTGTATCGTTGTCGTATGATCGCTTTCACCTTTGTGGGTTTGGATGTATTTTAAAGCGATCCAGGAGCACTCTTTACGTTTAGGAGAAATAATTGGGAAGAAATATATACCCATCGCTTCAGATATCACAATAGGAGGTTTGTGGGTATAGCTGGTTACTTGCTTTGTACCTAGAATACGGCCTTCCAGACTGCTTGCGAAATAACGGCAGGAATCATCGACCACCTGGCTTGGACATTTTAACACTTCAAAGCTTCCATGCTGCTCAACCACGTGTGTAATTACTTGCCCTTGCTGATCATACTTAGCAATCAGGGCCATCGTTTGAGGGTTCACCTCATATTCTTTTTTTTGAAGATACTCCATTCTAGTAATCATCCTTTCTATTAAGCCGGCGGTAGTTCTTCCTCGACCCCGCCGCTTATCTTCTTAAATTTACCATAATACTGAGCATAAAGTCTAAACATTCTTAATAAATGTGGAATTATACCAATTCTGATATACTACTGTTATGCCTCCTCTTTTTGCCTGGCTTGTTGTTCTCTGTCTCCTTCTTCCTCCCTTTGACCGAAGTCCGGATTCAGCAATGTAAAAAAATCGAGTTCTGGCTGAAGATTTGGTTTATCTTTCAATTGACGTACCCCCATGTCATTTTTCAATTATTCTAAAGGAGGAATATACGTGTGGAACCGTAAAAAAAAGCAAAAACCTAAGCATAATGATCAACCTCTGGAAATCAGTGATCTCTCCATCGACGATATCAGAAAAGCGGTTCATGCTTTCGCTGATAACAAACCTAATGAAGTTCCTCTTAGTGTCGTGATCAATCAGGATTTAACTCTTGATTACGAACTTCTTGCTCCCTATTTAAACGCTATTCCCAGAAAAAACTTTTACATGTCACGAAAAACGTATGAACTGTTTGAAGAGGAAGATTTACAACTGGCTAAAGATATTGATACTGTGCAGCAAGCTGTAGATGAATACATGAAACAAACTCAGGAAGTTCCCGTGATCGATAATGATCCTTATAAGAGGATAAATTATTATAAGCTCGAAAAGCTCGACCTGTTACCCGAAAGGCCAAAAAGAGACTTTTATATGACAGCGGAAGAATTTATGATTACGTACAAGAAACAAAAGTAAGCGAATCTATACAGAAATGCTTTCTTAAAAAAATACAAAAAAGGACCAATGCTATTGGAAGCATTGGCCAAAGAGACGACTGGTTAACTTTTGAGTGAGGGATTAAATTTGAAAAAGTTCCTGTAAGGAAACTTCTTCACAGAATACACTCATCAGTAACAAAGTTACTGACCTATTTATGATCACCACATCATAAATAGTAAAATCAATAAGCATCATCGCTTATCTATTCTTATTGTAATATACAAATAATCAAGATTCACCGAAAAGATATTGCGGAAGACCGCAACCGATTGCGAAGTTACTAGGATATGACATCTTACATCCAATACTTTACAAAATGACCGCTTATATTTGGGCTATATAACTTCGTTTGCGACTTTCCCATTCAAATAATCTCCATTTCCTTTCCAGCACAAAAAACACAAAAACTCTTAAATTAATTAATTTTCTTTTTATATTTTTGTACATGTAAAAGGGATCATTGCGGGGTGCCGCATCAGCTGCTTGCACTCTTCCGAAACATATATTCAATAATATTGTAAGATAAAATCCACTTTGCACTACGAAAGGAGCGGACCATGAGAATTCATTTCGTAGAATTAAAAGAACCAGCCTGCCATCTGGTTGATACATTTAACCGATGGGAAAACGACCCGGAACTGATCCCACTCACACGGCCCAATCAAAACCAGTCTGAGTTGGAGCAACGATCGCTTATGACACTGGAAGACTTACAAGAAAACCTGGATCACCACTATATTTACCTTATCTACATGAATGAACAACTGGTCGGCTCAATGAATTACATGGTTGACCCAGAACACCTTTACAAAAAAGAACCTGGAACAGCCTGGATCGGGATTACGATAGGCGAACCGGAAGCGAGAGGTAAAGGAGCGGGGTACAAAGCAATCCGATTCTTGGAAAAGCAAATCAAGACGCAAGGACTTGACCGTATAGAACTGGGAGTATTTGAATTTAACTTTCCTGCTCAGAAACTGTACCAGAACCTGGGATATAAAGAGATCGGCCGTATTCCTAATTTCACTTATTGGCAGGGACAGATGTGGGAGGATATCCGCATGGAAAAATATATGGACGAGATTTAATTAAAAACCTCAAAAAATGGACCCTTAGGAATCAAAAAAAGATTCCAGAGAACAATATGTTCCCGGAATCTTTTTTAAATGGAGGCGTTTATAAATCGACTCTGCCAAACTCCCTGTTGATTATTAAAGATAAGCTCCCTTTTCTGTAAGAATCAGTTTCGAGATAACTCGGGTAAGTTGCCAAAAACGGTGAGGGCGGCTACGGAAACAACTCGCTTCCTACGGCCCTGCACGAGGCAGGGTCGCGGAAAGCAAGCCGGTCCCTGAAGCCCCTTTGTCCACACATTATCTCGAAATTGAGTCTTCAACTAAACGGCCCTATACTTTAACAAATCCTTATCTACTTATATAATCGCTGTACCATCTCAGTTTTAGAATTTAACTCATTAAGATTGAGCCAGTTTTTCGCGTAAATTCTTCCGAAGGATTTTACCAGTCGTGTTTTTAGGCAGTTCTTCCATGAACTCTATTCGGGAAGGCACTTTATATTTAGCTAAATGTTCCCGGCAATACTCGTGCAATGCCTGTTCATTAATGGAAGGGTTGCTGGATACTACAAAGCTGATGACGGTCTCCCCAAGTTCTGGGTCCGGTGCTCCGACCACAGCGACTTCCGTAATATCCGGATGATTATATAATACTTCCTCCACTTCTCTTGGATAAACGTTGTAGCCGCCTACAAGAATCATATCCTTTTTGCGATCCACAATATAAAAATACCCTTCCTCATCCACCCTTGCCATATCTCCCGTATAAAGCCAGCCTTCCCGTATAGTTACAGCCGTTTCCTCAGGTAACTTATAATAGCCTTTCATCACGTTCGGACCACGGACGATCAATTCGCCTACTTCTCCGACTGGAACCTCATCTCCCAGTTCATCCACCACTTTATTTTCTACGTTACGAATATTAGCCCCAATAGACCCAGCTTTTCGAGGGCGATCAAGAGGATTAAAGGTCGTAACAGGAGAAGCCTCCGATAAACCGTACCCCTCTGAGATTCGCACATTAAATTGTTTTTCAAACGACTCCAGCAGAGCAACAGGAAGAGAAGAGCCGCCGGATATACAGAGTCTCATATTGGCAAATGTGTGAACTTGATCCTTGCCGGTTTGCTGCAGGTAATTATACATAGTTGGTACACCTGCAAAGACGGTAGCTTGATATTCCTCAGCTATGGTAAATACATTCTGCGGGGAGAATTTCGGCACAATTAAGACCGTCCCTCCGTTCATAATCGGAGCGTTTAAAGCGACCGTTAAGCAGAATACATGGAACATAGGTAAAGTAGCTATGACGCGATCATCCGATGATATTTGCAAGTAATTAGCGACATCTACCGCATTGGAATACAGGTTTTTGTGCGTGAGCATCGCTCCTTTGGGTTTACCTGTTGTGCCGGAAGTGTAAAGAATAACGGCTGTATCTTCAGAATCCAGACTAGGAGGTTCGTAATCCAGTTTCCCTTCCGACAATACATTTGTAAACGATTTCATTTTTTGGGATAACGGAGAGCTGTTCAAATCAATACCCGATCCTGTGGCTGCCGTAAAGTAATGATACACCTCTAACTGGTCATCCATTTTCTCAAATAATTCAAGCAATACATCCATCGTGATGACAGCTTTCACATCCCCATTCTTCAGGATGTAACTCATTTCATCGGCTGTATAAGTCGGATTGATGGGAATAACCGTAATCCCTGCGCGCAGTGCTCCGTACAAGCCGATCATAAACAACGGACTGTTTCCACTGACAAGGGCAATGTGGTCATGCCTCCCGTAGCCTAATTCGGTTAATCTGGAAGCAAACTTCGTAACAGACGCATCAAATTCCTGATAACTCACCTTTTGTCCCTGAAATATGTAAGCATCTTTAGAAGGGTTACGCTGAGCTGTTACGGACAACTGTTCACTTAAATTCATGAATGACTCCCCTTTTTTTATTCTGAATGAATAATCATTCATATTATTGTTTTAAATTTTCATTCTAATTATAAAATACTGACAATTAATTAGCAAGTTTCGTCGAAGAGTATAAAAAAGATCCCTCATCGCATGAGGAATCTTTGGTTTCCAGTATAAATGATAACTAAAGGGATTAACTCTTATCAGTTTGAACAGCGCTTTAGTATACGATATCCAAAAACTGTTCAATATTAATTTTACCTAAATACTGGGAAATATCAATATCTTCAAGAGCTTCTGCGATGGCCTGGCGGTTGTATTGCGTGCCAATCAGCTTCTCTTCTACATCATTGATGTCCCCTACACCGAAGAAGTCGCCATAAATTTTAGCATTTTTAATATAGCCTTTCGCTACATCCAAACGTACATCATAACTGCCGGCACCTTCAATACGTTCGGTATGCTGAATGTTGAATTTAGGAGATTTGCCATAGTTCCAGTCCCAGTTGCGGTATCTCTCTTCCGCAAGCTTATAGATATTCTCCCAATCTTCCTCCGTTAATTTATATTGAGGTACATCTTTTACATCTTCAACGTCGAAAATATGACGCAGAATAAGATTTTTGAATTCCTGCATAGAGATTTTTTCTTCAAGAAACTCAGAAATATTCGCTACGCGGCTGCGAATAGATTTGATGCCCTTGGATTTAATCTTTTCAGTTTTTACATTAAGAGCAGATACCACATTTTCAATTTCCGAATCCAGCATCAGCGTTCCATGACTGAACATCCGGCCTTTGGTTGAAAATTGAGCATTTCCTGAAATTTTACGGCCATCTTCAGCAACTACATCATTTCGGCCGGACAATTCCGCATTTACACCGATCTGTTTCAGTGCGGTGGTTACTGGTTTTGTGAATTTAGCGAAATCGTGAAAGCTATCTCCATCATCCTTTGTAATAAAACTAAAATTTAAATTACCAAGATCATGATAAACGGCTCCTCCGCCAGATAAGCGGCGTACAACGTGAATACCGTTCTCCTCCACGTAATTGGTATTAATTTCTTCCACTGTGTTCTGGTTTTTCCCAATAATGATGGATGGCTCATTTACGTAAAAAAGCAGGTACGTTTCGTTAATATCGAGGTTTTTCAACGCGTATTCCTCGATCGCAAGGTTAATCGTAGGGTCATTGATTCCTTCGTGATCAATAAATAGCATCATTCTCATCCTTTCCACTAAAACTGTTCTAATTCTCTATTGTAATGGTTTCGACATGTTTAGACAATCTATTCTCCCCACGTTAAACCTTCCGAGGCTACTTGAATAGTTCCTTCAAAAACATCCTGCGCTTCCTGCAGCAGCCGTCCCTGTACACCAAAGTGAGGCAGATGGCTGAGCCATAGGGTATCAACTGAAGCCTCAGCTGCAATTGAAGCCGCTTCTGTACTTGTCATATGACCAGGTCCTTTTCCATCCATTCCTTTAAAGAAATTGGTATCCGTAATCAGAAGGTCGGCATTCTTAGCAAATTCTCCCCATTCAGTGAAGTAACTAGTATCGGCTGTATAAACCACTGTTTCATTTCCATCCGTAATGCTCATCCCATAGCAAGGAACCGGATGCTCTGTTTTTTGGAAATCAATTGTAAACGGTCCTACTTGTAAACTCTGTTCAGGATCATACTCTACTCCTTTGGTGTACTGGTGAGTTAGTGCTTTAAACGCTTCTTTATCTTCCTTATGCCCGTAGATAGGCAGCACCTCATTGGTGTCATTCAGAGAGTTTTGTACAAGATAAGCGTACTGTAAAGGACCAATATCGGCTATATGGTCGTGGTGATAATGCGACAGCACCACCGCATCAAGATCCGTAAGATTGGTAAACTGCTGCAGCCGGGATAGCACACCACTTCCGCAATCAACGAGCATTTTGAACCCGTCCTGTTCATATAAATATCCTGAAGTAGCGCTTCCTGCCTCAGGATAGGCTCCCCAATAACCGATTACTGTCACTTTCATTTTTACCACTCCTTATATCTTTTTGCCTATTTTTTAATTGTTTTATAACAGACTGTTGATTTCTGCATATTGTTATAATACAATGACTTTACACTAAATTAATTGGAGGCGATGTAACATGATGAGCGTAATTGAATTCTTCCGTAATTTGCCCGAGAAACAATGCTCCAAGTGCGGTGATGTTATCCAGGAAAAAGCTGATTGCTACGGTAACGTTTGCGACGAATGCGACCACCCGGCTCACTAATTCTAGTATTCCACAAAAAAATGAATCTGGAACATGTAATTTGGAGCAGCTGTATAAAAGCTGCTTTTTTTTTGGAATTTTTTATTTTCAACTTTCCTGTTCTTCAGAACTGTTACATTACAGCTTTAACCCTTGAGATCAGCTTTCCTTCACGTCACTATCCAGTTACAGCGCTTCAGATTATAAGAAGAGCAATCTCTAATAAAAAATTAATAATCCAAGTACTCACTAAACGTTTACATAAATTAACATTTATAACAAAGAAGCACCCGTCCCATAATAATAAAAGACTAATGCCTCAGCCTGTCTATTCAGAGGGGGATTCAACTTTGCTGATAAATATCTTATTAGGATTTATTCTCCCCTGGATTAGCGGAGTTTTTCTTTTTAAACGCGCCCGGGTGTTATTATATACCGTTGTTCCATTTACTGCTTTATTTTCGATGGCAGGTAATCAGTTAGGAGTGCAATTGGGCTTTTGGCTCTTAATTCCTGAAGGAAAAATTCATTTAATGAATACCATCTTTATCGATTTTGGTTACAATCCCATTGTTGCTGCATGGTTTATTTATTTTCTTTACTATAAACAAATTCGCCGCTGGATTATGTATCCTTTATTTATGGTGATCTTGAATGGCTTTGAATTTTATGCTTTATCCGTAGGTAAAATCATCTATGATCAGGGCTGGCACATCTTATACTCCGTGATCATCTATGGCATAGGCCTTATCGTTATCGATTGGTATTTCTCCCAAGTGATAAAAGCCGCGAAACCCTTAGCACGACTCTCCTAAACAAGCTAATTCAACAAATGGAACAAAGAGTCGTTTCGATCCCTTTAATTAGGAGCTGCGGTTTTCCGGGGCCGGAGGACACAATTATAGCAGCGCACAGCACAATCCAACACCTGGGTTGCTGTGGCTGAGATTTGCTTTCCCGGTCACCATCTCCTCCTTAATATATCTTGTTAACTTAAAATCTACACGATGAATTTATCAAAAGAAAAAACCCACGGAGTAATGGGTTTTAGTGTATGATTAATTCTTCTTTCCTTGTCGATCCTCTGACTACGAGTTTGTGGTCAAATACATGGCTCTTCCCACGCACAGGGTCGGGATGAAGCAGCTGTTTCAGTAAGACTTCCACAGTTTTATCAGCTAACTTCTTCACAGGCTGCTCAATCGTTGTGATGGAAGGCACCATAAGAAGGGAAAGCATCTGATTGTCAAAGCCGACCACCGAGAGGTCTTCGGGAATCTTCCAATCAGAATGGGCAGCTTCATAGATAATCCCGGCTGCGACTTCATCGGAACCGGTAAATACTCCATCAATATGAGGCATTTCTTTTTTAATATAGGTGAACAAATGTCTCCCGTCTCCTACATCCATCGGCCCCTGGATCACTTGATCCTCCGATGAAGAAAGACCATGTTCCAGCAAGGCTTGTTCAAATCCCCGTTTCCGCTCTAAGGTTAAATGCCCTTCCTGCCCCCCATGAACAAAAGCTAAATGCTTACACCCCTGTTCAATTAAATGCTGCACCGCTTCATAAGCCGCCCGCCGGTGGTCCATATGAATCATCGGTACAGTGTTATTTTCCATATATTCATTACATAACACAATGGGGCCATTTTCCAGGTAAGGGTGGATCAGCTCCCAATCATTTACTAAAGAAGTCATGATAATGCCATCCACTTGCTTTGTTTTTAATAACTGAAGATAATCGAGCTCTTTCTTTTTTGAATCGTGGGTCTGACAGACAATTACCTGATAGCCTGCCCTGGATGCTTTCTGCTCCATGGACTCTATTAAATTTCCGAAAAAAGGATTCGTTATACGTGGCAGCAATACAGCAATGGTTTCGGTGCGCTGGCTGCGCAGGCGCCGTGCAGAAGAATTAGGAACATACCCCAGTTCGTCCATTGCATGAAGGATGCGCTGTTTTTTCTCATCTGTTACATAGGGCTGGTCATTAATGACTCTGGATACCGTCGTTCTGGATAAGCCAGCCAGCTTTGCTACATCTTCTATCGTAGCCATTTGATCTCCCCCTGATGATGTTTACGCTAACTTGAAAACGTTTCCAATTTAAATCATACTAATCCTTCCGTTTTCTTGCAAGCCCTTTCATAATTTAAGAGAAAAAACTGCCGCCCGGGGCAGCAGTTTTAAATACGATTATCCTTTATAGAGCTAAGCACTTTTTCTACCGCTGCTTCCCCTTGATCGATACAATCAGGAAGACCAATTCCACGGTACGAACCACCCGCTAAACAGACACCAGGCAAATGCTGATCCAATTGTTCAGTGATTTCTGCTAAACGGTCTTTGTGGCCAACTTGATATTGAGGCATGGCGTCATACCAGCGGGTCACAATAGAAAAGTCGGGCTTATCGGTAATGTTCATCGTTTTATTTAAATCGTTCAAGGCGATCTCAACAATGTCCTCATCTGGCAGGTTCACCACGTCCTGGTCGTCAGGCTTCCCTACGTAGCAGCGAAGCATAACTTTCCCAGTCGGCGTCGAATGGGGCCATTTTTTATGCGTCCATGTACAGGCTGTAATTCTGAAGCTGCTGTTCCGTGATACCACAAAGCCTGTACCGTCGATATCTTTTTTGATTGCTGACTCGTCAAAAGCCATCGCAACATTGGCTACAGAAGTCGCATTTACTTCTTTAAAAGGATCCATAAAATCAAATTGAGAAAGCATACGCTGTGCCTGAAAGTGAGGAACAGCCAGTATGACAGCATCCGCCTCTTCTACAGTTCCATCACTTAACAGTACATGATAGCCTTGAGGCTTTCTCTCAATATGATCGACTTTTGTATTTTTTCTAACAGAGCCGGGGGCAAGATTATCTTCCACAGCATCTACCAGGGATTCAAGGCCATGTTCGAGTGTACGGAACATGCTTGGTTTCTTTTCCCCTTTTTTGGGTTTACTGATGGGACGCGTTTTGCGTAACCCTTTAATTAAGCTTCCATATTCCTGCTCTAAACGGTAAAAATCAGGGAAGGTTGCTTCAAGACTCAGCTTATCAATGTCTCCTGCATAAATGCCGGAAAGAAGGGGTTCAATTAAATTCTCCACCACTTGACTGCCAAGTCGCCTGCGGAAAAAGAGACCTAATCCCTGATCGCCTTCCACATGTTTCTTAGGCTTTATTAAATCTAAGGACGCTCTTAATTTTCCCGCAGGGGTAAAAAGACCAGAAAATAAGAAGGGCCGAATACGGGTAGGGATTCCCATAAAAGAACCACTTGGCATTTTATGAAGTTTACCATTGACCAGAATGTAAGACTGCCCCGTGCCATTTGGCACCAGCTGATCGCCAAGACCGACTTCTTCAGCCAGTCTTGCAGCACTTTCTTTACGGGCAAGAAAAGAATCAGGTCCTCGTTCAATCGTAAAACCATCTCTCTTTTCTGTTTTAATTTTTCCTCCTAATTGATCACTTGCTTCGATCAATTGAACATCAAGAGGTAAGTTTTTCTGCTTTTGTTCTTTTTGCAGATAATAAGCCGCTGTTAAACCTGAAATGCCTCCGCCAACAACAAGTACTCGTTTTTGCTCTGTCATCTTTATCGCTGCTCTTCTGCTTTTTCAAGTACGACACCAGCAAGCGTATGAATAAACTTATCGTTAGTGTTAGGCATTTCTGGACGGTAGTAATCCGCTCCTACCTCATCACAAACTACCTTACACTCGTAATCATTATCATAAAGAACTTCCAGGTGATCGGATACAAAGCCTACGGGAGCATAAATAAAGGACGTGTACCCTTTATCATGATACAGATCTCTGGTCAGATCCTGCACATCCGGTCCAATCCAAGGATCCGGTGTATTACCTTCACTTTGCCAGCCGATTTCGTACTGAGTAATTCCAGTCGCTTCACTAATCATCTCAGCGTTTTTTTTCAGTTGATCCGGATAAGGATCACCGCCTTCTAGAATTTTCATTGGAAGACTATGCGCCGATACGATCAGGCACGTATTTTTCTTCTCTTCTTCTGCAATTTTCGAATATTCTGCGAGGATTTTTTCTTTCCAGAAGTCGATGAAGCCTGGAGCATCATACCAGCTTTCCACGGAACGGATGGTGATGCCGTGCTTCTCAGCTTCCTCTTGAGCTCGTCCATTATAAGACTTCACACTAAAGGTGGAATAATGAGGAGCAAGTACAATGGACACAGCTTCTTCAATTCCGTCTTCTTTCATCTGTTGAACTGCATCTTCTACAAAAGGTTCAATGTGCTTTAGCCCGATGTATAGTTTGAATTCAATTTCATCCTGATTTTCATTCAAGTCATTTTGAAGAGCTTCCGCCTGGCTGTCTGTAATTCTTGCTAAAGGAGAAATGCCTCCAATGGCGTCATAACGGTCTCTAAGATCCTGAAGCATTTCATCCGTCGGCTTGCGTCCACGCCGGATGTGTGTGTAATAGCGCTCCAAATCTTCTTCTTTGTATGGCGTACCATAAGCCATTACTAGCAGTCCCATTTGTTTTTTACCCATGATCGTCACCTCTTACTTAGATTTTGAATACTCATGTACCAGATTGGTCAATCGCTTCAATGTTTCCGGTTTGATATCAGGTGTGACGCCGTGTCCGAGATTAAATATGTGAGCCGGATGCTCGCGCCCTTCATCTATAATACGCTTCGTCCGCTCTTCAATCACGTCCCAATCGGCCAGCAATAAAGATGGATCCAGATTTCCCTGTAATGGTTTCGTAATGCCATTACTTCTTGCTTCGGTAATGGACATTCTCCAATCAAGTCCCATCACATCTACTGGAAGGTCATTCCACTCAAGAGCCAGATGGCGGGCGCCTACACCGAATAAAATAAGCGGTACACCCTCGGAACGTAATTCGCTGAAGATTCTTTCCATAACTGGTTTAATATACGTTCGATAGTCCTCTACATTTAAAGCACCGACCCATGAATCAAAGATCTGAATAGCTTTTGCGCCTGCTTTCACTTGAGCACGGACATAGGTGATCACCATATCAGCCAGTTTGTCCATTAAAGCAAACCAAGTCATGGGTTCGCTGTACATTAAGGATTTGGTCTTATTATAGTTCTTGGAAGGACCACCTTCCACCATATAACTCGCCAGTGTAAACGGTGCCCCGCTGAAGCCAATTAAAGGAACCGTCAGCTGCTCTTGTGTGAGAAGTCTGATCGTATCCAGAACGTAAGGAACATCGGATTCAGGATCGATGGTTCCCAGATTTTCCACATCCGCTTTGGAGCGGATTGGATTGTGAATCACCGGCCCGATGCCTTTCTTAATCTCCACGTCCACGCCCAGTGCAGGAAGGGGGGACATAATATCTTTATAAAGAATGGCCGCATCGACTCCGTACTGTTCCACGGGAAGACGGGTCACATAAGCGCAAAGTTCCGGCTCGTGTGTAATTTCAAACAATGAATATTTCTCTTTTAATTTACGATATTCAGGCTGGGATCTGCCCGCCTGACGCATAAACCAAACCGGAGTATGCTCCGTCTTTTCTCCCTGAAAAGCTCTTAAGATCGTATCGTTTTCAATTTTATTCATAATCACCTAGCTCCTTTATCCACGTTCATCTTTCATCCGATTTCCACTATAACGATATATCCTTCTTCTGTATAGAAAAATGAACTAATTTTCACCAGATTGTGCGTTTTTTCACAGGTCCCAATTTAGGGTTACTTTATTGGACGGCTCTCCTTCTCTTCCAGTCAACGGATCAAAAGGAACGATGTAATACGTGGTCTGATCAAATATTCCAAAGGCATTGACTTTAAACTCGCCTTTTCCAGTCACTTCCCCTACTTTTACATCTTCTCCTTCTTCTTCTCTGTAAATACGGTAAACCAGTCGATCGTCATCCGCAGGCGTCCAGCTGATCGTTCCACGGAACCTGGCAAGCCCTGATAAACTTAAAGATCCTGATGCATCCTCGAGATTAGGCATTTCAATCGGTTCCGGCAAGTCTTCTACTCCCTCGGGACGATCAAAGCTTTCTTTTAAATTCTTTTCCTCGTCGATTTGCGATAATACTTCCTTCATAAGTCTGGTAGGATAGCTGCTTCCGCCTTCTAAGCGGTATTTCTCCCCGGCCTGGTCATAGCCCATCCACAACGTCCCGACGTACTCCGGTGTATATCCGGCAAACCATACATCCTTATTATCACCGTCCGGGTGCTGCTGGGTCCCTGTTTTCCCTGCCAGTGCTTTACGATAATCACCTGCACTTGCTGTGCCCTCGTTAACTGTGCTTTGCAGCATTTCAGTCATATACCAGGCTGTCTGTGGACTGAACACCTCAATTTCTTCTTCGCTTTGATGCTTATGAATGACTACACCGGATCGATCTTTGATTTGAGTGATCGTATAACTGTCTGTGACCTTTCCGTTTTGAGCAAAACTTCGATAACCTTCTGCCATTTGCAGAGGGGTATATCCTTCCGTAAGTCCGCCGAGAGCAATCGCCAGTCCCTCGTCTTTCGTCTCAAGTCCAAGCTTTTTTAAATAACCTTTTGCATAATCAATACCCATTTGATCCAGCAGCCACACGGCGGCAACGTTTTTGGACTGGCTCAACGCCTGATAAAGAGACACAGAGCCGTCGTATTCCCCGTCGTAATTTTCCGGCGTCCACCCATCCGCGAATTCCTGTTTTTCATCAGGAAGAACCGTGTAAGGGGTGTACTCTTCAGTCATAAGGGCTGGTCCATATACGGCAAGAGGCTTGATGGCAGACGCCGGCTGATGAGAGGTTAAGACACGGTTAATATCACCGTGTTTAAAATCTCTTCCGCCGACAACCGCGCGCAAGGCTCCAGTTTCATGATCCATCAACGTTAAAGCCCCTTGAACTTCTCCGTTCGTACCGGGAACAAATTCTCCGTTCTGCATATTTTCAGAAGCAATCCGCTGAGCCACAGGGTCCATTTCAACAATCAAACGGTAGCCTCCGCGTTTTAACTCATCTCTTGAAATGTCATATTTCTCTGCCGCTTCTGCAATTACTAAATCCACATAACTATTCGTCCACGTTTCGGTTTCTGAATCATCTTCTTCCGCTCCCAGAGTCGCCCCCTGGTACCTCTTCATATCGGCAGCCGATATACTTCCCGTATCGTGCATACGCGAAAGAACGAGGTTCCGACGTGCTTTCGCTTCTTCTGGATTATCAAAAGGAGAATAGGAATTCGGAGCTTTAGGCATACCGGCAAGCAGTGCACCTTCAGCTTCCGTTAGTTCTGAAGCTGGACTTTGAAAATAATGCTCGGCAGCGGCCTCAATTCCATAAACCCCTTCTCCAAAATAGATCCGGTTTAGATAGAGCTCCAAAATTTCATCTTTTGTAAAATTCCGCTCCAGATAAATAGCGGCCATAACTTCTTTCGTCTTCCTCATCCACGTCTTATCATTGGATAAAGATATATTTTTCGCCAGCTGTTGTGTAATGGTACTGGCTCCTTCGACCTTCGCCATAGCAATGATGTCTTTATAGACGGCCCGGACAATCGATTTAAAATCTATTCCGGAATGTTCGTAGAAGCGACTGTCTTCAATCGCTACAAACGCTTCCTGCACGTGCTCAGGTACATCGGATAGATCGATAATTTCCCTGTTTTTCGTGTAAATCTCTTCAATGACCTCTCCATCTTTTGTTTCGACAAACGTTTTTTCGTCTAATACCAGATCTTCTTCACTAACGACTAAACGTCCTCCAAACAGGATGGTTATATAACCTAACACACCGGCCATGACCAGGATAGCGAGGATTATGCCTGCCCATCGCACACGTCTTGCCGCACGCTGGATCGGTTTAAGATAATCATATTGTTTCACTTTCTATGCACCCTTTCTTGTGCAATCTCTTTCAAACTTGCGGGTTCACCATTTCAATTGCTAAACTGAAATTAATGTTGGAAAGGAGACATCCATTATGAAAGTTTCGATGACAAATGGCACTTTGAATTACTTAGCTAAATTAGACAAACAACACCCAGATGCTCACCTCTTATTTATGCAGGACCAGGATAAAACAGTGGCTTATTACGAAGGAGAGAATTCAATTTTTGAAGAAGGGCGCGAGTACGAAATTGTAGACTCCGTTGGCAGCCTTCAACCTAAGGGATACGTCGTTATGAATAATATTCCTGTAGCAGACGAAGGACGTCCTGTATTTGAGGACCGCTTCAAAAATCGTGCAGGGAATGTCGAGAATATGGAAGGCTTTCAAGCGATCCGAATTCTGAGACCTGTCAAAGGCAATACTTATGTGGTGCTGACTCAATGGCGTAATGCTCAGGACTTTGAAGATTGGAAGAACTCTCAATCCTTCGAACAAGCCCACAAAAATTCAGGACCAAAGCACGAGAAAAAACCTTCATTTATTGATGGAGAGGCCTACATTACCAAGTACCAAATGCTTCAGCTAGAGGAATAAACGAAAAGTGAGCGGACAGTGCCGCTCACTTTTTTTATTCTTCTGCCTGTCCGGACTCCTCATCTAAAACTTCTTGACGGAAAAAGTTATCAAAAGTGGTTACCGGCTGTTCGCCTGAAATCCGTGCCGCTTCTTCACCATTCTCAAAATGAACGATGGTCGGCGTTCCTTCAATGCCATATTTGTCCCATTGACCTTCAAACTCAAGCAGATTCATTTTCTTCATATCAACGCCAAGCTCCTGAGTCATCGGCACAACGACAGGTGTCGTACGCTGACAATGAACACAAGTGGGGCTGTAAAAATAAACGGTTGTTTCTTCGCCTGATTCAATTTGTTCTTCTAGTTCGTCAGGTTGAATTTGATTTTGATAATTCTCGTTATCCAACTGATCAATCGTTGCTTGATTGAGGTTCTCCTTACCGTAAGGATTGTCGGCTGTCTTCTGACTATTCTGGTAGTTCACTACAAAGATCAATACAGCGATCAATACAGCCAAGCCTGTACCAAAAATGACCATTTTTTTCTTCATATAAAATTCCCCTTTACTTCCTTACCATCAATAGATGTGTGATAAAAATAATAATAAATGCGGTTCCTGCCAGAAATGGAATGGTAATAAAGCCAAAAATATTAATGTACTGTACATTACAAGGAACCAGTCCACAAGCATCCCCTGCTCCTATCGCGGGAACTTTCTGCATTAAGTAATGATACAGAGAAACAATGGCCCCAATCCCGCTGAGAATGAGCCCCGGCAATGTCATAGCTGAATTTTTCTTAACCAGTCCGACCCCATATATAATCACAAGCGGATACATGAGGATACGCTGATACCAGCATAGCTCACAAGGTTCATAGCCAAGAACCTCTGAAAAGAATAAGCTTCCTGCTGTGGCGGTAAGCGCGGCCGCCCAAATGATAAACAATCGATTTTCATGATTCGCCTTCATTCGTCATTTTCCTTTCTACCTCTCTATTTTGATATTATACTAGGGATTGTTTCGAAAACAAAATAGTTTTGTCCCTATTCCTTACTTATCACAAAGTTGTCACAGAAACAAAAAAAACCACCCAAAGTGGCTTTTCAAGATGTTTCAGTTAGTACTCTGTCATAAATTATATCTTTTTTACTGGCGATTCATCTTTAAACTGTTGATTTTTCATAAGTGCTTTTATTGAACAATAGGGTCGGATTGTCAAGACTCGGTTTCGAGATAAATCGTGGGCCGTTATGATATGAGGAGAGGGCTGGTGGGGAAATAACTCGCTTTCCTATGGGGGAACGGTGAGCTTCCTCGCTCGTTTCACTCCCTGCGGGATCTCACCTAGTTCCTTCTCCATGGGAGTCTCATCATTTCCCCACCAACCCAGCTTTTTTAGGGGAAACGGACCCTTTGGATAAAGAGTATCCTTTCCTCCTTAACCTACCAGAAATGCTTATATAACATGATATTCGCCAGTTGATTATTTCTTCATAAGCGGGTGAAGGATGAAGCTGTTTCGAGTTTCTGATTCGGGCAGGTCCGGAGGGGGACGATGAAGACTCCTGTGGGATGAACATGATCGGTAAGATCCCGCAGGGCTGTTAAGCCCGAGGAAGCTTACCACAGAAGAGGTTCGACTAAGAACGCCACATCGTGTGGCAACGTCGAACGACCCTGCATCGTGCAGGGCCGGAAAGCGAAATCGTCCCCCGCAGGACCTAATTCTCACAAAAAGTTTCGAAACTGAGCCTTCCAGTATCGGGAGCTTAACTGGAAATACAGCTTGTTTAAAGAACTTGATCTTATTTATCTTTTTTCAACAGACCATTACGGTGGACATACACTGCAGCCTGAGTACGATCCTGTACTTCTAACTTGCTGAGCACATTGCTTACGTGCGTTTTTACCGTTTTAATTCCGATGAAAAGGTTGTCACTAATCTCCTGATTGGTCATCCCTTCTCCGATGCACATTAAAACTTCCCGCTCACGATTCGTCAATTCTTCATGAGGTTTCTTATCCTGACGGAAACGAGTCATCATCTTGGTAGCCACTTTCGGCTCAATCACGTTTTCACCGCGGTAAGCTTTCTTGATCGCCTCGGCAATTTCGTCAGCAGAAGAAGTTTTCAGCATATAGCTGAATGCTCCAGCTTCTAATGCCGGGAACACTTTTTCATCATCATAAAAGCTCGTCAGAATAATAATTCTGCATGTCTCTGACTTCATTATTTCTTCCGTAGCTTCAATCCCCGTCCCATTCTCCATAATTAAATCCATTAATACCACATCAGGTTTTAACTCTTTTACAAGCGCTGCTCCTGTATGACCGTCCGAAGCTTCTCCGACAATCTCAAGCTCCTCTTCCGTATTTAGATAAGCGATGACTCCCTTACGAACCACTTCATGATCGTCAATAACTACGACACGTATCACTCTTCTGCCTCCTTAATAGATAGCTGTTTAGGAACTCGAAGGTCAATGTGAGTCCCTTCTCCTACGCGGGAACGGATCGTGAACTCGCCACCCACCTCTTCACAGCGTTCTCTCATCGTTTTTAATCCATAAGATGCTTTATTATCCTGTTTGTCTTCTGCATGAAATCCCGAGCCGTCATCAGCAATATGTAAAAAAACTTCGCGGCTGGAGCTCGTCATTTCCACCTTGACTTCCTTAGCATTTGCATGCCGGAGAATGTTCGATAGTGCTTCCTGGACCACTCTGAAAAGATGTTCTTCCGTCGTTTTGGACAAATCTGTAACGTCTTCCAATTGAACCTTGAAATCAAGAGAACATTTTTGCTTCAGTTCTTCAATGAGCGAAGCAATCCCCTGCCCCAGGGGTTCACCTGATAAGTGAACCGGCCGCAAATGTAGAAGCAGCGCTCTCATTTCTGTTTGAGCCTGCAAGGCCATTTGAGTAATTTCCTTCAGCTGTTTTTTGGCTTGTTCGGGTTTCTTTTCAATTACACGATCAGCCGCCTGAGCCATCATAGTTAAAGCAAACAGCTGCTGACTGACCGCATCGTGAAGATCCCTTGCCAGCCGCTGCCGCTCTTCAATGGTCGCTGCCTTGTGTGCAGTACGCGCCAGTTCACCTTTTTCATCCGCAAGTTTCAGAAGAGATTCCCGCTGCTGGTGTAGCTTCTCCCCAAGCGTGTTCAGCTCGTCAGCGATTCCTGAAATTTCATCATCCTCATTAAAATATAATCGTGATGACAGTTCGCCGCGGGCAAGCCTGGTAATCATCGTAGAAATATAGTCCATACGTTGTTTCATATCCCCGCTTGACTTGAAGCCGGCATAGACCGCCATTACAAATCCTACTAAGAGATAAGAAACGATAAAAAACAAGATCGCACCGGGATGAAGCCAGTCGGGATTAAACCACACATGAACAGAAAGAAGAAGAGCAAGCATAATAAATATATTCAAGATAAGCCCGTACAAATGCGAACGAATATACATATATCGGATACTGTTCAACTGCTTAAACATACTGCGCCCCCCTACACACGCTCGACCTTAATTGAGCCTACATTGAAATCAATCCATAAAGATAATCTCCTGTCAGCCAATTGGTAATCTTCCGTTTCATAAACAATTTCTCTTCGCAAACCATCGGCTGTCTGGCCGGCCACTTTTATATCCCCGGTCTTAATCCTCGCTTCGACACGAAATGGAACGTTATTCGGAATAATCATTTTCACATCACCAATCCACCCTCTTACAATGATCGGAGTATCCCCATCAGGAATGAACGCTCTGGTGAAATCAAACTTGTAATCCCCTATGCCATTCCATAAATCCATTGGCTCGACCTTCCAGTTCTCATCATTATAGGAATGATCTCCAATAAGCATCTTAGTTGATTTTCTCTTTTTGCTTGAAGAAGGTTGATGGTAGGAAGCAGCTCCATTTGTATCAAATTGAAATTTTTTCGTTTTTTGTCCGCCAAGAAATATACTGAAACCGATATATATAAATAACAACGGCCACAAACGCAGGACATCCGCAAACTGAAATGAGATCACTTCAAAACGATCCATAATGAGAAGGACTCCAAACACTGTAAGAAAGGATCCTAACGTCCAGGAGCCTCCTTGTTTCATGAGAGAATCACCCCACAATTTCAACCCAATTCCGGCTAACAGAACTGGATAAATCGTAGACCATGAAAACTCTATTTCCAAGGAAATAATTCCGAGGTTGGCCAGTAGAAGGATGGCTCCAATCACAACCAATCCTGTCGCTAATAAAATATTTGCTGCTCTTTTTTTCAATTGAATCACCCTTTTTTCATCCTGCGATGAGTTATTCTCTATTTCTTCCATAAATCCCTTTTTAATAAAAGAAACGTTCTCTATATCCTTACTTTAGCCTTCTTTCTACCACTTAGAAACAAGCGGAAGGTGGGTTTATTCTCCGTCTTAAGTCTGAGTTAGAAAATATTGAGATGGGGTTTAAACAGCAACTCTCAGGGAATATCTAAACTGTGCAACTTTTTTATAGAAAGGATGTTGTCATATGGATGAAAAAATGAAGGTATTAATCGACGGACTAAATGAAGACTTGGCCAACGAATATGCCGCTTCAATCATGTACACGTATAACGCAGCGGTGGTTTCGGGTCTATATCGTTCTGTACTAAAACCATTCTTCGAAAGCGAAGTGGCTGACGAACAAGCACATGCTCTTTACTTATCCGAGAAAATCAGCATACTTGGCGGCACGCCTACTACAACTCCAGCAGAGGTGAAGCAGCATACAGAAGTGAAACCGATGCTTGAAGAAGCAAGAGAAGCTGAACGTCAAACCATCAAGCGTTATGAAGAGCGTAAAGTTCAGGCAGAAGAACTTGGCCTGACTGAACTTGCAGTTAAACTCGACGACTTAATCTCTGATGAAACAGGTCACTATGAAGAAATCGGTCGTATGCTACAGGACTCTCGATTAGCTGAATAGACGAATTCAAAACCGCTGCTTAAGCAGCGGTTTTTTTGTACCTGATGAGCGTTATCTATTCAAAAAAGAGACTACACAATAGGGCAGGTTAGCTGAAGACTCGATTTCGAGATGTTTTTGGTCCGTTGCCATAAAAGAAGGAGAGTTGGTGGGGAAATAACGGACCCTTCCAGAAGAGAGTATGCTCTCCTTCTTAACTGGTCTTAAATGCTTCTATGACAGGCTATCTTTACATCTTTATAGCATGAATGCAGGCTCATATTCCCATGCTTTTTTGGTCATCAAGAAGATATCTTAAGTGGTTTCAAGGTTCTCATTCGGCCAGGGCCGGAGGGGGACGATGTAGACTCCTAGATTAAAAGCGGAAGCACTTTGGTAATCGGCGTATGAACTGGAGGTACAAGGAAGTTCGACTAAGATCGCCACGTCGTGTGGAAACGTCGAACGACCCTGCGTCGTGCAGGGGCGGAAAGCGAAATCGTCCCCCGCAGGACCTTCCGCTCTCAACAAATGTCTCGAAATCAAGTCTTCAAGTAATGGGATCTTTTCTTGAAAAACACTAGAGATTTAGCGGAGTCTTTTTGTAAAGAATAGACCTCTCATTTTTTAGACTAATCTAATTTGTTTGAGAATTAGGGTTACTTATATTACACTTTATGCAATCTATAGAAACCATAGGAGGAAGTTACGAATGTGGAATGACGTCTTTCAAGCAATTGATGAACAATATGAACAAATGGTTCAAACACGCAGACACCTGCACCAGCACCCCGAAGTTTCTTTCTATGAAGAAGAAACTTCCCAGTACATTGCAGATACATATAAACGTTTAGGGGTTCCCTACGAAAAAAAAGTAGGCGGTAATGGAGTGCTTGCTACACTTGAAGGCGGAAAACCTGGAAAGACAGTAGCCTTAAGAGCGGATTTTGACGCTCTTCCGATACAGGAAGAAAACGATCATCTTGAATTCAAATCCCAAAACGACGGCGCTATGCATGCATGCGGTCACGACGGCCATACTGCAGCTCTGCTGGGGCTCGCCGAAGCACTTGTCCCTTTTCAAGACGACCTGCCGGGCACAGTGATCTTTCTGCATCAGCACGCCGAAGAGTATGCACCCGGGGGAGCGAAGCCAATTGTGGATTCCGGAAAACTCGATCATATCGACGCTGTATTCGGTACTCATTTATGGGTCAACACGCCCACTAATACCATTGAAACAGCAAAAGGACCCTTCATGGCCGGAGCCGACCGTTTTGAAATTGTAATTCAAGGTAAGGGCGGGCATGGCGCTCAGCCGCACCAGACAAAAGATGCAATTGTCATTGCCTCTCAGCTCGTCACTTCTTTACAGCAGGTAGTCAGCCGAAGAGTGGATCCACTTAAAACAGCTGTCTTATCTGTAGGGACATTTGAAGCAGGCCATACCTTTAACATTATTGCCGATTCGGCTAAGTTGACTGGTACAGTCAGAACGTTTGATCCTGAAGTACAGCAGCTGATCATGGAAGAAATGGAAAAAATCATAAAAGGTACGTGTACAGGCTATGAAGCCGACTATTCCTTTAATTATGAAAAAGGTTATCCGCCAGTAGTCAACCACGAAGCAGAGGCCGAACTTGTCCTTCAGCGTTCTCACGAAGCAGACAGCAGTCTCCGCACGCAAGAGGTGGAGCCAGTGATGGCCGGTGAAGACTTCGCTTATTATCTGCTGGAAAAGCCCGGGGCTTTCTACTTTACCGGAGCTCAAATTCCCGATCATTATTATCCGCACCATCATCCAAAGTTTGATTTTGATGAAAAAGCGATGAACCATGCCGCAAAAACTTTATTGCAGGCTTATCGAAGTTACCAGGAAAAGCATCAAAATTCTTAATTATTTAGCAAACGGAGACGGCTGGCATTCTTAGTCGTCTCCCCTAAATGCTGAAGCAGCCTTCCATTTGCGATATAACCCACAGCAGCTCCGATACCCGGAAAGAGCTGTAGCAATTTCACGAAATCCAATGTATCCCGGTATTCAATCTGAAGCGTTTTCCAATCAATTTGTTTACGGCTTTGTGGAATATTTTCCCAGTCCAATACCACATCTTTCATAGACCTCCGGGCATCGTCACTGGAAAAAGCCAGCATAAATATATGCAGTAAATATACCCTTTCTTCATATGAATCTACATTAAACCCATAAAGCTGTCCTGCATCAAACAAGAACTTCATCTTGATACTAAGGAACAACGGAAAATCTGCCAAACCGAGCCAAAATCCGCCGAAACCCGTTCCTGCTCCCTCAAAAGCTGCCGTCTGTTTATACTGCTTTAAAATTTCCTCTAACCTTTGTTCTCTTTCCTCCAGGGTCCATTCAGGATTTACTTCCAATGGACGAACATACTCAGAAGTTGTAAGTGCTGTTTCAATCATCCTTCGAATACTTTCTGTCACCACGTTATGAACTTTGTCCGGAATCTTGTTATTAACAGCCGCCTGGACTCTTTTCGATTGCCTCTGCATTAAAGATGATCTTTTTTCTAAAGAACGTCTCCAGCGTAAAGCTTCCTTAAGCGCTTTTTCTTCATAGCTCACAAGTAACACCCCTCTTTATTCGAATATCTTCATCATACAATGAAACACACTAGAAAGCCTCTAAAGCAAAACATCCACAATTTTAAAAAGCATAATATTACTCCCCCTTCTCTCTACCTCTTATTTAACAATAGGGCCGGATAGTTGAAGACTCAGTTTCGAGATATCTTTATGAGAAGAAAGGTCCTGCGGGGGGATGATTCGCTTTCCGCGGGCATGTGCTGAGCCTCCTGATATGAACGAAACTGTCAACCCCTCACACTTTTGACCATCTTTAAGAAGAGAAGCATTAACGCTTCTTTTTTAAGGTCTTCATTC
>NZ_JBQQCM010000019.1:0-49537 GCF_052246755.1 Halobacillus sp. B29 | reverse complement strand
TGTTACGAGTTCTAAGACATCACGCCTTCTCGACCTTTGGTAGAAGTCGCTGACTGTACTCTTCTAATACCCGTTTGGAAGCCATTTTCATATGTCATGGTGCGAAAAAATTAGCATGAACGTCTCTCTGTTAAAGTTTAGTGTTGATATTACCTACAAAAGAGGACTTCCAATTTTATGGAAGTCCCCTTTATATATATTTGCTTATTAAACTAAAGCCCCCCTTTACTTTAAGACTCAGTACTAGATATCTTTCGCTTAGCGTTACAACTATTCTTTATTCTGCTGCATTAAGTTTAATTGAAAGAAAATCCCGCTTTCATTCGAGCATCTGAAATTACATAATAAAAACATTGAGAACTTAAGAGAAATATGGAAATGACAACCATTCGTCTATACAGTTTGTCTTAAAATTTCATAAATTATAGGGAAATCCAGAAAGGAGATACTTTCATGAAAACTGTTGTTATAGATCCAGGACATGGAGGATCGGATCTGGGTGCCACCTATCAAGGAAACCAGGAGAAGACCTTTAACCTGATGATCGCCTTAAATGTCAGAAGCATCCTTTCACAAAATTACGAAGTAGATGTCGTCATGACTCGGACTACGGATGTCACATTATCCCTCACTGCGCGTACCCAACTGGCCAACCAAATCAGTGCAGACTATTTCTTATCAATTCACAATAATGCTGCAGGCGGGAGCGGCTTCGAAAGTTGTATTTATAACGGTCCACTCGCTCCAGATACAAGAGCCTATCAAAATATCATCCAAAACTCGACCTTCAATGCCATTTCGAAATACAACGTCAGAAACCGCGGACAAAAGCGTGAGAATTTTCGCGTCTTAAGGGAAACGGATATGAGTGCGCTTCTATTAGAAGTTTTGTGTGTAGACAACCCGAATGATCTTGCTTTATTGAAAAGTTCAGCCTTTATCAACGATGTTAGCCGTGGTATCGCTACAGGCGTCGCCGATGCGCTGAATCTACCAGAAAAATCCCAACCTACACCTACACCAGGAGAGTTATACAGAGTTATCGCCGGTTCGTTCCAGAAACGAGAGAATGCTGACCAACGTGTCGAAGACCTCGCACAGGAAGGCATCGCCTCCTTCGTCGTGCCGGCAATGGTTTCCGGCGCCATGTATTACAGAGTGCAGGCTGGTGCGTATTCGAATGAAGACAATGCCAAAGAACAAGTGGAACGATTGCAGCGAGTCGGAATCACCGACGCGTTCATCATCAAAGGCGTCGAAGCGCCAATGCCTGAACCAGAGCCGCCAGCGGATCCATTGTACCGCGTCATCGCAGGTTCATTCCGAAATCGTGAAAATGCCGAAGAACATGTAGAGGCACTTGCTGATGAAGGGATCAATTCCTTTATCGTCCCTACGACGATTTCAGACGTTCTTTATTACCGCGTGCAAGCCGGAGCCTTTGCCGAAGAAGAAAATGCCCTGGAATTAGTCCAGCGCTTGAGGCAGATCGGCATCGCGGATGCGTTCATCATCCGAGGTGAAACCTCTGATCCAGACCCACAATTAGAGCCCGAAGACGGCTATACCATTCTCGGAGACATGTATTTGAATGCCTGTCAGCTCAACGATTTCGTCAAAACTGTCAACCCAGACGCTCCTAACCTCGTGGGTTATTATATCAAATATGGAGAAGCTTACGGAATCCGTGGAGATACCGCCTATGCCCAGGCCATCAGTGAAACCAACTACTTTCGATTCACTGGCCTTGTCAGCCCTGAACAAAATAACTATGCCGGTATTGGAGCCACTGGTCCCGGCAACCCTGGTGCTACTTTTTCAACACCAGAAGAAGGCGTCCATGCTCATATTCAGCATTTGTATGCGTACGCAAGCACAGAACAGATTCCTACTGGTTTTAAAAAAGTCGATCCACGCTTCGACTTAGTAACTCGAGGCAGTGCTACGACATGGGTGGGACTGAACGGCAAATGGGCCGTTCCAGGTGACACCTATGGGCAGCAGATTTTGGCTCTTCATGAGCGTAATATTAATTATACGCTCGCAGAGATGAACAAACAACTGGAATTGTTGAGTGGTGTTTTGAAGGAGTTGGAATAAGTGAAAAGCCAGATCCTCATAAAGAGGTTCTGGCTTTTTTCAACCACTTTACCTCCATTCCTGTAAGTATTTCAACGATTTCGTCAATAATCCAAATAATACCAGAAAAGAAGTGAAGCAGTTATTTTATGTAGTTATCTCGAAATCGAGTCTTCCACAAACCTGCCCTTATCTTGAAGACTCAGTTTCGAGATAATCGTCCTGTCACTTAATAGCAATTATTTCAAAATCAGCCCTTTACCACATGCATCTCTTACAATAAAAGAAAGGCCACTCAAAAGTTTATAAACTCTTGAAAGGTCTGTTGATTTTTAGTAGTCGATTTTAAAAACCAGTCAAAATCCAGTCAATATGTAGTCTAGTCCCACCTTATTATATCAACCCTTTATAAGATTAAGAACCTTCTCTACGAATAGAAATAGGGCAATAGTAATAAAATTAAGCCCCATTTCTACCCCAAGTGAGGTTTTGATGGTTATTACGGGTTTCTTAATTATAATATGGAGAAGATAAATTGCACGAAATAACCCACTCTTTGATTGAGTGGGGTTTGGCTATTTACGTAGATGTTGAAGAACTACTTGTGGCATCTGGTTTGCTTTTGGCAGGGAAAAACACTTTTTATCATGATTTACGAGGATATGGATGAATAATACGGCTCAATAATTTCATGGCATTGAATCTTTTACTTGTCACAAAGCTATCAACTAACTCATTACGCATTGACTTGGTTAAAAGATCAAGCGTTTTGTTATCAAACCTTTCCAATGTTCTTCGCAGGGTAAGAGAGTCGTGATAACTTGTAGATAATGGTTGGACCAAATTTTCATAATTGCCGATACCGACAATATCATGAGCTGCATAAATCCCTGTCAACATAGATTCAAATTGTCCAAAACCAAACACCGGTGTGATAGCGCCCCAACAATTGCCCACAAAAAACGTATTCCCTATCCTCGGTGTTTGAATTTTACCAATTCGATAATCTTTAATGGAATACTCACTTAGCACTTTAAAATCTTGGTCCAGTCTCCTGCAGCATTCAGCAAAACACTTTTTCCATAGCTCATTTTTATCTAGTGTCTCATTTTCGTGATATTGAGGATAAACTAATACAAGAGAGGCTTCCCTATCAGAGTGTGGCAGTACATACGCCATTCCTTTAGGTGCAAAATTGTTATTAAAAAAAGTGTGAGCCTCGGTTTGATTAAAATCTCCTTCAATTACTGCACCTTTAAAACTAGCCTTGAAAGCCACATCATATGGTTGGAATTTTTCGGTATCTAACACATCACCTGTAGCAAGAACCACATGTGTATACTCTTTGTAAATATCTTTATAGGATATATTTTTATTAAATTGAATTTCTCCTTTTAGCTGATTAGCAAGTTGCTTCTCATACGCTTCTGGATGCTTGCCTCGCATATTCGTAAACCCTAGATGTCCGTCTATAAAAGAATGCTCATTCTCAGAGTAAATGTGCACTTTTTGAATATTCGTCGTAGGCTTAAGGTAAATTTCGTGGGTTTCAGCTAAGTATTTAACTGCATCATCATAGGGAGTATGAAAGATAGAAAACATGGCCTCTGCAATGACAAAACGATCGCCTACCATTGCTCGTCTTTCAAATATATCTGCTTGATACCCATACTTCTCTAAAGTCAAAGCACAGGAAAGGCCAGACAATCCGGCCCCCATAATTGCAATTTTCATAATCTTCCTCCTCTTGGTTTTATTCACTTAGTATAAGAAAAAACAAACCTTTCTACTCATTCAAAAGTAAAGTGAGTAAGTTTTGGCCAATTAATGTAGAAGTTGAAGAACTCCTTGTGGCCACTGATTTGCCTTCGCAAGCATTGTTTGGGAAGCTTGAGCCAAAGTAGATGATTTTATTTAGTTCATCATTTCTTTGGCTAGTTACATGCGGATTAATTTTGACCGAGGTCCAACAATCAACTCACCTGACATGGAAATATAGAAAAGAATCCCTCCCCCCACCTAGCAAGAGTGGGGAGAGGGATTCTATGAATCCAGATTTATGTATTAACATTCTATGGAGTTTTGGCAATTCTGTGCAGTATTTTAACCGGAAAAAAACAACAGGTATCCTCTCCAATTAACACAAACATTCGTTCTGTGCCATCACCAAAAAATATTTAAACATTTTCAGAAAAAAGTGACACCAAAAACAAAACAACTAACGATAACATAGTAAAGGAGTGATTTTAATGAAGGATTTAAAACAACATATCAGTCAATGGGAAGCAGAATTGAAGAAGCACAATCTGGATCTGAAGGTTTTAGAAATTTTCGTTATCATGAGTAAGCTCCTCATTAATCAGAAAAGGTACATAAATGAACTGGGAGATATGGTTGAAAACTCAGGCTTACGAAGACTTGAGAAGGGAATTAAGGATGGAAGGTTATGATCTAAGGCATTAAACTTATTGAAAAATTGAAAAATTCACAAATTCCATAAGCATAATTCTTTTTCATCACATTGAAGTGAGGATTAAATGTCCATAGCCAACAAAATCTTACATGGTATAGTTGATCTAAATCTGTATTTGTAGATTTTTGATTGGAGGTGGATAATGTCCGATAAGAAGCTCTTGGAAGAGCAAATAGAAAAAACAAGAGAAAAGATGTATAGTGCTTATATGAATAATTTAGATTTTCAGGATGTTTTAATTATTTCTCAAAAACTAGATTGCTTATTAAACAAACTGGAAAAGCTGCGTAAAGAAAAACCTTCACTCTGGGAAAGTGAGGGAAACCAAGATTAAGTCCCCACTCTTAGAGCAGGGTACAGGCCGTGACTGTTTATTAAGTATTGGAAAACCAAACCTCATTTTCCATTGTAAACCAATAAAAAACAAATTTCTACATAAAAACTGAACTTTTTTCACCAACATTTCTGTTACTATTATTCCTATTTTCAACTAAAAACGCCCCCTTCTTAATTGAAGATAAGGCGTAGATAAACGTAAATAAATTAAAAACCATTCTTACTTTTACTTACTTTAGCAAGTCATACAATCTCATTAACACAATAGCAAAGTCGCCGCGCTTCAAGCTATCATTAGGACCAAAATTACCATTTGGATAGCCTTCCATCAAGCCAAGTTCCTTAGCTCTTTTAATGGCGGGTGCTGAGTATAAATCATTGGGCACATCCTTAAACCCTGTGTCTCCTGGAACTACCGGAGGAACGTACGCTACGTTAAAGTATTCACATATCCCTTTGGCGTGCTCAACAGCTACTTCCATTTGAAAATCTCTATCGATCATGAGCAGTGCTTCTCTTTTGTTATCCATGAATCCATTCTCTGTCAAAATTGAAATCATATTAGTTTCTCTTAGTACATGAAAGTTTTCTTCTTTAATGCCACGAAATGCTTGAGTAGTGCCTTGTCTCAGGTATTTTGCTACTGCATTAGCAAGTTTTCCAGATTCTCTATTTAGGTCTCCATTATAGACATAAATTTCTATACC
Source organism: Halobacillus sp. B29 (assembly GCF_052246755.1). Lineage (NCBI taxonomy): Bacteria > Bacillati > Bacillota > Bacilli > Caryophanales > Bacillaceae > Halobacillus > Halobacillus sp. B29. Next base: position 43,942 of record NZ_JBQQCM010000019.1, on the reverse strand, counting down.
ACTCGGATTATCACCACTAAATGTTCCATCAAAAGCATTGTAATGTACAGAAACATAAGCATCAGCGTTTCTACTATTTGCTAAATCTGTCCTTTGTTTAAGAGGTGTGTCTGCATCTGTAGGAGCTACTAATAACGTATCAAAACCACATCTTTCGAGTTCTATTTTCAAATAGTGTACGACTGCTCGGTTAAATTCATTCTCGTGGATTGACCTACCAATTTCCGGTATATAAGGTGTACGCTTACCTGGAGTTTCCAAACCATGACCATCGTCTAATGCTATTAATCTAGCCAATATTAACACTCCTATTTAAATTTGGTTATTTTATAACCTCTTATATTAAATGCACCGGAAAAGAAAAGGTGTGGACGTTTACTCTATCTTTCACCCATTTTAGAAGAAATATATACTTTCTTATATAATACTAACCTAAAAAATCCCCACCTTTGGCGAAAGGTGGGGCTCTATCCTTGCTTAGAAAAATAAGAAAAGCAAGAAGTTAATTATTATATCATCTAATTTATTCTTTCTGAAACATTCATTCATATCATAGTGCTCAAAATGTATTTCTTCGGATGAATATTGCCACAGAAAAGCAAACTCGAGACACCAAAGAGTCACTACCTTTTATAGCTTTATAAATTCTGATACCCCTCACAAAGATAATTTTCAAAATGATAACGCTTTCTGAAATTATTTGAACTCATGAGAAAGTTTGAGGGCAGCTAAACCTTACATCATGCCGCCCATGGATTCATCTAATTCAATAAAAGAAAATAACATCTAACCAGATGGATAAAAACAATGTTTACAAGGTCCGTAACCAACTTCAATAATAAAAGAAGATAAACAAGGCTGTAGAAAAGTATGTCAAAAAGTATGTCATTTGATAAAGTCCTTAGAAGATAGGGGGATGACTAGATATGATTCCATATGTGAAGGAAATTCATGGCTTCTCCTTCAAGCTAAAGAAGTAAATCATCATTCACCTTTTTATTAGTGTAAAAGTTATTTCTTTGAATGTTTAGCCCTGAAAAAACATTATTTTCTGGAAAGTTGCCATCAAATTCTGAAGTGTTTAATAAGGTCAAAGTAACGCCCTAGTTCAGGAAGCTCGCACTAAGAGCTCATTGGTTTTCTTTGATAGAATTTAACAAGCCTGTTTTTGCGAGCAAGCCTAGAAATCTTCTGAATATCCATGTAATCATCTCCATAAAAAAGACATCTGTAATTAACAGATGTCAAAGTTTCTTGCACTTGATGTCAGGGCAAATAAAGCACAAGTTAATTTAGTTAGATTACTCATTATTATCCATACCTTCTTTTTTCTCTTGTTCTGTAATCTTTCTTCTTAATTCTTCTTTGTATTTTTCTTCATCTTCACCCTGGTATTCCAAATGTTCTTTGATTTCACGGAGCAGTCCTATCAATTCCTTTTCTTTTTGATCTTGCTCTCTAACTTCATCACATGAGCCTGAAATGTTTTTACGAAATATTTCTATTACTATCAAAGTAAACCTTATAGCGTTAGCAAGTAGAGCACAAAATAAGAAGGAATATATTAAAGTAACTCCTTCTTCACTAAAGTCAGTATTTAGTATTGATAATATTAAAAAGGTAAATGCGTAAGTTAAAGCCCAGGCAGAATAACTTATAAACCTATCAGAAACATTATCTTCCACCAATTTAGACACTGCTTTAGAATAATTTGTACCTAGTACAGACATCACCGTAATAAAGAACCCGATTAACACCACTGATATATTAATTAGTAATGAAGACTTGTTTTCATTAAAAAGTATTGAGCTTAACTCTTCTTCAAACTCTGATAACTTAGCCATACTTTCTACATCAAAAAACGGAATATTGATAATTAAAAAATAAAAAAACGAAACAACGATTAGCCCCAAAAATACTTTTGGTAAAATTAGTTCAAATAAAGAGTCAGATGCTACCAAAAGACCATTTTTAACTTTATCACCGAAATTTGTCTGTTTGCTAGTACTTTGATTCACTCATCACTGCTCCCTCCCGGTTCATCTTCAATTACCTTATACTTATCTTCAACTTTTACGATTAAACGAGTATCAAGAAATCGCCTATTGTCGGCCACACTATACCTTACTTTATCTTTAGTAAAACTGGTATATGCTTTATTTAAAGTTCCAAGGTTAGAGTGTATAGTGTTTATTATTTCTGCACCTACTAATTGCCATCCAGGATAAGAAGCAGGATTGTTTTCAAAAATTTTGTCTTTCAATGGCCCACCGTTATTTTTTAAATCTGCGTTGTCCAATTCTCCCGTTTCAGAATCTCGATAGCGAACTTTCAATGTATCCACCGAATTCATATTCATTTGAAGCATCTCTAACATTGCAAGGGCTGCATCTAGCCTCATAGTATTATGTTTACCATTATCAACGCCGAAAACCATTCTAACTTTATTTGCCTCCAGCTCTTCCTTGGCAGAGCCAATCTTCCTTAAAGAAGAAAGCACTTTGTTTGCTGGTTTTTCGTCTTCATTCATTGAATCTTCAAAATGACCCATGTGATATTCACTAAGAGACAAAGTTAACTCAATAGATCTAATCTGGGAAGAGCTTTTAAGATCTTCCATTCCCTTATAGGACATGATAGGGCTCAATACAATTTGGAATTCCGGGTAACCATTTTCATCTTTTGGAAGAAATGTGTTTAGATATTTTTCTATACCGCTCTGTTTCACTCCATGCATACTGCCTTCGATAGCAAACACATCGGTGTTTTCGTCATGAACTATTGTTACCATCTCAATTATGTCTTTTTTAACTTCATCTAACTCTTGTGGCGACTGTATGTCCCCAAGATACGGCTTATAATCTTGTCGATATTTCACAAATGGTAATATCCTATAATTTGGATTCTTTGAATGTAAGTCAATCTTTTTTATTGCGGTGGGGTAACCATCTATTCTCCTTAGCCTGTCAACCCAGTCAGCTAACCCAGCCAAATCTAAAAATTTACCCACAGGTATATTTGTTTTTTCTTCATTCTCATATATTGCTACTTGGTAAAATTTAACTGTTCTAGACATTAAGTCACACCCTTTCAACCGTTACAATTCGACACTATGATTCTATAAACCTCCTATTTATGGTGGAATTAGCAATTTTTGTAGAAATAAGGTTAAAGTAAATGTGTAGGATGTGATAAAGAAATTAAAAGAATGGGCTGAAATAATACAAAAACATCAAGGCAACATGGATGAAGAGTTAGTGGAGGTATTTTTAGATATGTGTGGTTATGCGGTGTTCTATAAAGCAGAATTGAACGACTGGAAGATTAACTTACCAATTGCTGCATATAAAAGAGAATGACGTTACGAATTTAGTAATGTATTTGAAGCAATGTAGATAATGCCGCCCATTCCCTGAATTAACTGAAGAATAAAAGATAAGGTGTAAAAACGATTAAATAAGATATCTGTATTAAAAAAGAAAATCCAGTCAATATCCAGTCGTAAGTATCACCTCAATATCCCCTAGGGTTAATATGGGGCAATGGTAATAAAATTCTTCCCCATATCTATTTTCATGTCGAGCTTCTACATTATTATGAACAATTATTGGCTCTTCCTTAAGAAGCTCATATAATCGTTACGTCCATGATTTGGTCAATATTAATGGAGGTATGTAATTTCTCCCTAACGGTTATACATTTCACTTTTCGTACGTTGAGGTCAATCTGCAATACCTTGACCTTTTCTTCACTATAATTAAAACCATTATGATATCTGATTTGTATTGGTAGACCGTCACTTACTGCCCGCTGAAGTTTAAACCCCATTTCCTCCATTTGCTGTTCATCCAAAATAGGTTTTTCAATGCGTTCATCCTCTTTCCACACCTGCTTCACCATCTCAACATGCTCAGGCAACATTAGAGATGTCCACTTAATTGTACCTCGATCCCGATTTCGATTATCCATTGATGACACTATTCCTTTCTTTATAAGGATGAACTGACAGGATATTTTCCTTTCTAAACGATCGAACTGTCTTCTTCGTATAACAGTATGCAAGAACTACGTCTCTTTTAATAGAAACAACACAGATAACACGCTGAGAAAAATTTCCCTTTTTCGACATATAAATTAGTTCAACTTTTTTCTTATCGGACTCTGACCGATTCAACATACCCTCCACTGTGGTCACTCCTAACACGAACATTTGTTCTTATAATATCACAAAGTAAAGAAAAGTAAACTTACAAATTTTGTGAAGGGTTTTAAAGATATATGTCGAATTATGGAATTGATACAAAATCGGGGAGGTTTTACGATTGGAAAGCGTGATTTCTAAACTTTTGGAGTGGCAGGAAGAATTAGCAAAAGAGGAAGTATCTGAAGGGATGGACAACGTTCTAGTCGACATCTTTTCTTATTTAAAGAAGCAAGAGCTTAAAATAAGAGAGTTAGAATCGAACTTAAGCGTATATGAGACTCCTATTAAACATTAAAGAACAAGCCCAGGCTCTTGGCCAGGGCTTGTTCTTTCTATATTCCGGAAATCCTATAAATCCTAAATTTAGGACAGTAACGGAGGTTGCAGTTATACATTCTTCTTATACTACGTTCGGTTTGCCGATTAAACTGCTTAATTATTTTCAAATTTTTTTCTTAATACCTTAATTCCATCTATAACCACATCCAAATCTTCATCAAGAATATGACAAGGATAATTCTCTCTTATTTCCCCTTTTTTCCTTGCCTGCTCAAAGTCTGGATTATTACCATACTGAACGAATACTGTACATGCCTTATGAATGTTCTCTGGATCAGCTGTATGCCAATGTACTGTCCCAAAAAACACACGATAGTATCTCTTGTTGCCTTTTAACTCTCCGTAACTGGATGGAATCAGTTTAAATGCCCATTCTTGATATGTCGGTTCTTTTTTCATTAAATCACCTCAAATTTGATTATGAGGTAATCATATACCTTACCACCTAAAAACGTAAAAGAGCAAAATCGTACAATTAATACAATAAGGTCCTAAAGCAGTTATTGACAAAACTTTAAAATGCTTTGGTTTACATAGAATTTCATAAATTTCTTAGAAATAAAAAAGTAATAGACACAACCTTAATACTTACGTATAACGTATTTTATGGCTATCAAGTTAATTGGTTATATCCAATCTTCTATTTTTTCCAGGTGGCTCTCTATTTTATTAATTTCAGTGAGATAGTATTGCTGTCGATGCTGGGACAATTGTTTAATATATTTATGTACACTAATTAATCTTACATTAGATTTTATGATTTGATCTGAGATTTCTCCTCTTCGTCCTCTCATATAAATAATAATTAGGTATCTGCAATGGTATTTGTATCTATCAATGGTATTAGAAGCGTAGACAGTCCACTGGCTCAACTTGGCATCCATCCATACACCATTCCTCAAAGTGTAATCAGGATTGTATTTTTCGTGATCGTATTTCGAATATGATATTCCAGTTTCAATTAACAGTTCATCTAACAAATCTTCAAAAAGATAACCACAATATGAAGCATCTCTTGAATCCTCTCGTACTTTATCATAGTCTAAACCAGCCTTTTCTATGGCTTTACTCCATGAACCGATTCGATTGATAGCACCATCATATAAAGACTGATTATAACTTTGTATATGTGATTTGTACAAAGGAATTTCTTGTTCATACAGCTGTTGTATTTCTGCTAACACACTTTCTATCGTCCATTTCATTTGAACTTCTCTTTGTTTGACAAGCCATATTTGCTCCGCTACTTCTAGTTCATCTTCATAGTTGTACCCAGCAGCTTCAATTGCCACCTTTAAACTTCCATATCGATTATAACAAGCATCCTCAAGTCCACTTGTATGTTCTCTAATTGTTTTTCTAGATAATGGTAGTCCTTTTTCCTTTATTTCATATAAATTTTTCAGAACATAAGTTTTTGAATATAAAGTTGAATTTTCGATTGTTTCTTGTCTTTTTATTTCTTTAATTCGTGGATAATCTACCCCTATCATATCTAAAGCATTTCCCCAAGAACCTAAATATTCTACACATGCTCTATACAGTTGTCTATGCTGATTTATTATATAGGATACGTATAGCGGTTCATCATTTTCTAATAGTTTCAATATTTCTTTCTTAATACTATCATCAGTCCACTTTCGTCTAGATGTTACTTTTTTTATATTTGCATAATCGATACCTGCTGCTTCCATAGCATTTTCTATAGAATTAAAATGTTTATACAGCATTGCTAATAATGATCCATGGTTTTCATAAAGAAATGAGTATGTTAAGTTATTATTTTCTTTGTGTATTTGTATAAGGGATAAAATTGCTTCACTTTTTTGAGCCTCAAGATACTCCGTACTGTTAAACCGTTTTTGTCTCCCTTTAGAGATTTTTTGAGCCCCTTCCCTTTTACCTCTCTTCTTAACCTCTTCATAATCATACCCTGCATTAGTTATTGCATTCTCCCAATTTCCGAAATGTCTCCTCCCTGCTTTTAAAAGAGCTAAGTTAACTTTAGTTACATTCCTTACGTACAATCCTTCACCCTTGTCATCTAGCTTCACAATTTCTTTTATAACTTTATCTGGCGTCCATTTTATTCTTTTGGAGCTCATATGCTTCATTCCTTTTTACCATTTAAATTTCACATACCTTTGTAAAGTAATAAGCCGTTATGCAATTGATTTAACTCAATAGCATAACGACTCTTGTAATGGTTTTTTATATATTCTTTTGTGTATTTATGCTGAAATTCTCTAAGTAATGCTTGTAGAGTTGAATAACTTTATAACCAGATAATTCTTCTTTCATTGAAATGAAAGCTTCTTCTGAATCGGTTACTAGAAAAAGATAATCAATAGCTTCGTGTTTCTTTAGTACGTTTTTAAACTCATTAAAATATACTTCATCTTTTAGAACAGCAAATCTACTACCATCTGGAATAAAATATTTCTCAGATGAATCGTTAATAGGTAGTTCTCCAACCATTCCTGACATCATCCAGAAGAAGGGTAACATATTTTCGAATTCTCTTCCTAACTCTACACTAATTGAGTCAAGGAAGTTCAAACGGAAGTATTGAATGTTTTCGTTCAACCCATCAGAAACTGGAACTTTTTTCTCTTTATTAATAAATATTTTCGGTAAATTAGCCAGAAGCTCCTCTTTTACAGCTCTAAATGCAGCACCATCTGGCATGAGGACGTAAATAGTATCTACATTTTCCTCATTTTCCTTAACGGCTTCACAATAATCACTTATTCTTTCTGGATTAAATAAAACTGATACTTTATCTGAGTCTTCTAAATACCAATTACTATCTTTTTTCATCTTACTTTGGGTTAGCCCTAAAGCGGCTGCTAGTTGTTTTCTATTAACCAGCTTAGTCATTTGTTCTGGGGTAGTAAATCCCAACGGCCTTACTGTTCTTCTTTGCTCTTTTCGCTCTTTCTTTCCTACTGTCAACTCACCTGGTATTAAAGTATTATCTTCTCTAAATCCATTTATTGCATTCTTACATCTTGGAAATGTAATTGCTTGGCAAATACCATGCTTCTCAAAATCTGACATACCAGGCATTATACCGCTTTTAATCATTGACTTTGCAGTTGACTCTGGGTGAACTTCATTATTAGTTACCATTACCGACTTTCTGTTACCACCGTGTATTGAATTGATGATTGAAAGTGCATGAAAAGTGGTTCCGCTACCCGCAAAAAAATCTAAAACCAGAGCATCTGGTTTCGATACTACTACTGGTTCAATACATTTTAATACTGCATATAATGATTTTGGATATGGGAATTTCTTATTTGTTATATTTTCTACTAGCGTACTCCCATAAGCTCCGCCCGCATCGAGATCTGGACTAGCCATAAAGGTTTTAGGAGGTGAAAGTTCGGCAGTAAGAAATAAATCGAATTGTCCATCTTTATAGAGCGGTATAATTCTATCAAGATGATGTTCAATAGTATCACGACTATAATTCCATCTTCTTTCAATATCATTTTGATCTATAGGCCATACTTCAATCTCTCCATTATCCAGGGCTATGTTTCTACTTCCCGGGTGGTAATCATCTGAAGGCTGCTCACCTATTCTTGTTATCTTTCCATCTTTAATATAGATTGGATAGAACATTGAACGTCTTTCTTCTCTTTCAGAATAGTCACCCCATCTTCGAAGTTTTCTAGGTTTGTCATTTTCAACAGACATTCTAGAAATAGTAGAAATACCTTTTGGAGTAAGATAAATTGCATATTCATGAACCTGCGAGAAATTTTTAGTTACATTTCCCCGAGGGTTATGGACAACAGTTACAACTGTCAACTCATATTCAGGCATTATTTCCTCTAATAAACAAACTATATGAGCCATTTCATTATCATCAACAGCTATAACCATAGTTCCATCATCAGACAATAAGCGTTTTGAGATAAGTAACCTTTTTTTCATAAACGATAACCATTTGCTATGTTTATATCCATCATTCTCATCTACATAGTTATTGTTATACTTCCAATCACGAGCTCCCGTATTATAAGGAGGATCTATATAAATGCAATCTACTTTACCTTCATATAAATATTCCAGCACCTGAAGAGCATGATAATTATCGGCTTCAATAAGTGCATGGTACGGTTTGTTAATATCTTTTTGCACTTGTTCTACAGGTGTTAAAGCTGGATATATTGCTTCGCCAAACAACTTAATAACATTTAATTCATTAAGATCGAATGACTTTTCTTCTCCGTCTTTACTAATACATCTGGCTTTATTATTTTCTATTCTAGAAACTTTGTACTTCTCATTTGTTTTTTTGTGTATAACACGAGCACCTTTTTTTACTCGAGTATTATACAAGACAATATGTTCTGGTATATGTTCTTCAAATACTAGTCCGAATTGCTTATCCTTTCTTAAGGTTTTAACCTCTTGTCGAATTTTATCTCTTATTTCTTTATTAGATATTTCATCTATCAGTTGATCTACAACAGCCATAATTTCCTCCTTATAATTTCAAAGGACTTGTCCATATGTACAAAATGAAGCAGAGGTTTACTTTCACCCGCTTCATTTCTTTTTACACAGAGGTTATTGAGAAGAGTCTATTTAACTCTTCATGACTCATAAGCCTCATGACTTTTTGCCTTATTTCAAAATCATTTAATTCTAAACGCTTTAAATTCCCATCTATTTGTCTGATAAGTTGAATACGTCCAAATTGAGCTCCGTGTCTATTTGCATAGTCAGCTAACCCTTTTGCTTTAGCCAAACTGTCACTTAAATTTTCATGGTGGGGCTCAAGGATATCAGTAATATATCCGCCATTAATTTTCCTGGTAACTAGAAAGTCAGGGTACATTATTTCTGTTTCCGTATCTTTTTGGTATGGAACACCTAAAGCCCATGGTTTCCGATCAAAGTTTCTTAACCATGCCATCACTTCTGCGTCTTGTAATTCTTCCATAACCAACTCATGTTCCCATGTATTCAAGTCTGTATCAAATGACTCACTTTCATCTGAAAACAAATGTTTCTCGTACCTTACTATTACATCAACTTTAGGTAAAATGATTTTTTTAGGCAATAAAGTGTACTGTGCCTCCTCATTTCTTGCAGCTGAATATATCTTATTATACTCATTTAATTGAGAAGAAGATAGGGAGTTTATAGCAGTATGATTAATGGTTTTGAGTTCAGTTATTCTTGTCTTTGCCACTTGCTCCAATTTACTCCAAACTGTCTTAGTTTGTGATAATAGGAATAGCTCTAACTTAGATTTAAAAGGTTCATTTTCATCGTAATTTTGTCTAAGGTATTCAACACATACCTCTGTTTGGAAACGTAGCTTAGCTTTTTTATATAAATCATCTATATTCGCTTCACTCAAACCAATCTTTATTGAATCCTTTGTAGTGACGGTGTATTCTCCGTTTTCTATAACTACTGGACTTACATTTATTTGAGCAGCATCATTTAAGGCGTTGGCAAACTGTTCACTATCTTTGAGCAGTCTATTTCTCTCTTCTATTAATGTATCTACTATAATTTGCTTAGAATTTGGGAGTGCTTCTTTATGAAGATCATGTTTTATCGATAATAAATTACAAAAAGTAAAAAGTCGTTTAAGGTCAGTTAACTTTTTACTCTTCCTATATGAAGGTAACTTATTCATCGCTGAATATGATTTTTCCAAGCTACTTGGTAATGACCATGTGCTCAAATTAGAATCTTGTTGTATATCAGTAGCGACACTCGTGTCAGAGTCACCTTTCAATTTATTTATAACGTAACTTAATGTCTCGCTATTATAATGCGGCAAGTATAAAGATACTTCATTAAGCATTTCGTTACCTTCAATTCTCCTAGCTAATGGTGTACGCACCATCCTTCCAATTAATTGAGCTATCAATGTCGAATCCTGTGCCCTACGAAAAGACATCATAACTTCTGCTCTTGGGCAGTTCCAACCAGTTGTTAAAGCCATTTTAAATAGAACGAATTTAACATCAGGATTACTATTAATATTGGAAGGATCAATTTTCTTGATTTTTTTACTGTTTACTTCAAAATCTTTTTCTTCTTGAAAACAATGAGCAATAGATTCTTCATCTATCGGTCCCAGTGCTTCTTCTAATGTATTAATAACAGAAGACAGATTTGTTTTAGTTAACGTGTCTTCATTGCCATCTTCCACTTGTATAACCATAATTGGCTCAATGTAATTACTATCCTGTTCAACTGAATACCTCTTCCATTCTTCGCACATTTCATTCCACTTCAAAGCACCTGTATGTAATAGAGACCAATCTGAAGGCTGTTCTTCATCCGGGTGATAAACTACTAATCGGTCCTTTAATAACCCAGATTCTCTCACCTTATTAACGTCAACTCTAACGGTCCTTAGTACTCTATCTGTACCGTTAACTAAATTTTCAAATCTGTCGGAAGTAGCTGAGACGCCAATAATAAGTTTTGAGGGTTTCATTTCCTCCGAGCCAACTAAAAATTTCTGTATTATGGATTGAGCTGTTTGGGCTTCCCTTTGATTTACATTCATACCTCTATGAGCTTCATCTATAATCACATAAAAGTTTTCATTAACTTTATCGCTAGTGTTTTGTATAGTCTCCCAGATAGTATATTCACGACCATCACCTTTTACGGTCAAATTTTTATCTTTTCCTATCTTCTGGGTGTTAAGGAAGTACACCTTACCTCCATCAAAATATTCTTGATTAAAATCTGAAGTAATTATTTCTAAGTTTCTTTCGTTTAATGTATCAGAAACCTCTTTTATTTTATTTTTAGATTGTACGTTCAGTTCCGGTTGATCGGATAGCCATAAAAAAACAGATGAAGGTTCTGGTTCAAACTTTTCTGTTCCTTTAAAAACATCTTCTATTAGCTTTGTTATCATTACTGTCTTACCAGATCCAGTAGGAGATGAAAGTAATACTGCATGGTTTTCACTATACTCTTTTACATCTTTTCTTGATCGTTCTAAGTTACCTAAAAGTTCCGAGGTGTATTCTTTTTGAAAATCCTTAAGCTCAATATTCATATCTACGAAATCCTCCAGCTCTCCATTTTTATTAGCTTTACTGAGAATAAATAACTAATTTCAAATTCCATTTTAAGGCTTTTTATGTAACAATATCCTTACGTATTGGAAATTTTATCTTTATGAGGTGTGTTATGTATTATGATAAGAAGAATGCTTTAAAAAGTACAGTATATAATAAAGATTTATTAAAATTTGCTGTGGAAAACGGAGTCAAAGTTCCGCAAGCTCACAAAGAGATATTTATGAATACCAAGCACTCGGAATATTTTTACCAACAGTTATATATTGACCAAAAAGGTAAGGATGAATTTGACCTCTCACAAAAACCAAACAATTCAATGTGTCGAGACTGCCATGAATTTTTCCTCGGGGAAGGCAAGCTAATAGATAAATCTGAAGACCTTAAGCTAGGCAATGAATTAGAAACTGTATTTCAAAAGTTCTTGGAGAGTACTTTAAATGGAAAGTTACGGAGTTCTGGTTCACATATTAAAATAAAATGTCAAAGGGCTGATACAACAAATAAACACATGCCTGATCTTAAATTAACTAGAGAAGGAGAGAGTGAACCTTTTTCCTACTTGGAATTCAAATGCATATTTAGACCTTACCTGAAAATTAAAGATTTTGTTCATGAAGAATACAATTGTTATTCTCATTCACTAACGCTTGATATAGGTTCGGAAAATAAAAAGCTTAAGCTTCTTGAACAACGAAAGCTAGTTGAGGAGAATGGCTTGAACAAAACTGATTATGTGTATTGGTACGACACTCCTTGTTTAAAAGGTGTATTCTATATGAATGCTAGAGGAGTTTATCACCGTATGGACCATAACCCTATTTTTTATAAGAGAGTTGGATCCCAAGGTGATTACAATGAAAAGGGATATAAGATTGGTTCTGATAAGAAAATTTATTTACCATTATCAAAGATGGGGGATTTTAGGTTCCTTCTAAATAAATATTACCTAATGGCCACAAATAAATCATAGAGTATTAACTGGCTAAGCGTCGGTCTTTTCCCTTAAACGATATGATTTCCTTGTGATATTAAAGTTTATAGAATGATAGATAAGTAGATCCAGTGTAACTATAGATATTATCGGAACACGACTTTAGTCGTGTTCCTTAGATGAAAATTATAATAAAAGTGTATTATAAAAATTTCCACCATTTATCTTGCATATGGTTGTGCGCTCTATCTTTCTATTAATACCTCGTTCTGTTTCCTGCTCTCTATATTCCAGTCTTTATTCGTAGGTAAATCAATTTTAGATACTTCTTTACTCATTAGCCGCTGATACTTATTAGCAAACTCTCGTCCAGCCTTATCATTATCCGTACAAAACGTTATTTGCTTAACCTGATGACCTTCCTTTCCCATTCGTTTAATTTCATCAATCATAGTCTGTCGCTTAAGCCCAGACATGGAAACTAAGCGAGTATCTTGTAACTTCCCTTTCTTAATAGTCCAATAAGACAGTGCATCAATCGGGCTCTCAAAGAGATAAATGGAATTTGGTTTACCTATATCAACCGAAAATCCAGCCGAACCATGGCTATTCCTATCAATACCTTTAAACATTCGCCCATCCTTCATAGGAGAGGTTCCTTGTCGATCCGCACCAACAATCTCTCCCTGCTGTTCCCACTTAAACACCACATTTCCGAGCTTATCCTGTGCGATTAAATCTTTATTATTAAGCCAATCAACAATCTTAGGATGTATTTTCCGTTCCTTTGTAAGATAATCTTTAGCCTTTGTCCTATCGTTCACTTCATAGTGAAAAGGATATTGATAAGGCTCCTTCGGTTTTTCCTCATGGACAGTGTTTTTAACCTTATAACCTTGCGCATTTAGATCGAGAACAGCCTCCGGAAAGCTCATACCATAAAACATTTTGGCAAAGTTAATAACTCCAGCTCCTTTTTCGTCTCTAGAGTTCCAGGCATACATTTGGTCTTTAATCACTAAGCTGTCATGTACTTGGTGTCGGTAGTATCTTCCCTCTCTCTTCAATGGTTCTCCTTTACGCTCAAGATAGTCTATGAGATCCACATTACGGGCAACTTCCACTTGGTCCGCGCTTACATGTTTGGCCATGCAGCACTTCCTCCTCTCTAAAATTAGATATAGAAAAAAACAGGGAGAAAACCCCCTGCCTAGCGTTCAACCTCTATTTTTTCTTTTGGCTTTTCCTTCTGCTGAAAAGCCTCATTATTACCCTTTCCATTCTTCATTTCTGAAGTGGTGCTGTCTTTTTCTTTCTCTTCATGGAACTCTCGGTCCAACTTACTTTCGATTTGAGATAGTCGCTCTTCACCACGATCGGTCAATGGTAGTTCTTTTAATTCCTGAAGAGATTCTTTTTTAAGCTGGTACACATCTTCTTTGCTGTGAGTCTCTTGAAAAGCACGCATCTGATTTAAACGTTCTTGCCGGTCAATATTTTCTTCTTTATCCAATTCTTTTCCGACTGTTGGTTCAATAAAGTTCATAAGCTCTTTTTTATATGCATCTTTGAAGTCTTGATGAGAATATTCCTCTTCAGCCTTTTCCTCCTTAACAAATGGCCCGTCATCCTTCTCAGCCTTGCTCACCTGGCTTCGGTACATATCCCGAAGCTTTTCTGAAGGTAACATCTCCATTTCTTGTTTCTCTTCCACTTCATGTTTTTGTTCTTTAATACTCATTGTTTTCTCCCCTTCCTTTTCTTGGTCCAATGATTCTTCAATGGTCGTTATGAATTCTTTAGCTGTAGACTGGACTTCTTGTAATAGGCTTTCATGGTCTTTAAATTCATGGTCCTTGGTCCAGTGATGAAGATAATCTAACGAGTAGTCGCTGGTATCAATATTGAAATAAGAAGCAACGGTATAAGCTGTCATTTCCGCCTGAAATTCTTTCTCTGGTTTGGTGTAGTCATTGATATTTTCCTTTGTATGAAGCTTGGCATGAGTCAGTTCATGCAACAGTGTCTTTGTATCTTGTCGCTCCGAGTTACGCGGATTCAGAGCTACTTCATTTCGCCCGGTGTAACTTACGCCTTTAGCTGCTCCTAACTCTTCATAAGGATCTACAATTTGAATATTATTTTTATCGGCTATAGCCTCCATTCCTTTTCGAAGCTGACTGTAGTTTTCAACCTCTCCATCAATCCATTTGTTAGGAAAGATTTGAGGCAGATCTTTTTGAGTTGCTGTTGTCTGAGAAGCATCGAACACACTTCCGGTAGAATAAACAAGACGGCCTTCTCGTTTATCGAGTTGACCGTCTTTGACTTGTTGCTTTTCTTTTTTCGTTGCATATTTCAAAGGTTTCCATTCGCCCTCTTCATCTTGAAACTGCTGGCCTAATCGGTTAGGTACAAGAACCTTTAGACTTTTCTCTCCTTTGTTTACAGGGAACCCTTTGTCTTTCCAAAAGGCATAAGAACCTACAGCTTCAGCACCTGGAAATTGTGAATCAATGAGTGCTGTATTACGTGGAGAATATCGATGGAACTTCCCCATAAAGTCTAGATACTCTTTCATTTGTTCAGGAGAATGAAAATGATTATTTATACTTTCTTCCATTCCCTTTGTCAGTCGATTGATCTCCTCTTTGACCTTTTCCGGTGACTTCTGTTTATATGATTGTTTAGTCTTCGCCATGTCCCTCAGCTCCCTCACTGATGTTCATGAGTTCTTCCATTTCTTCCTCATCGTAATTGGGTTTTGTGTTTAATATCAGTTCCTTAGTTTTCATATGAAAGGGAATGAGTAAGTTCTCTTGATTCACTAAATGCTGTTCCAGATCCTCCATTTCTTCATCATTCAATTTTAAGATGTATTCCTCACTTCCCACGTCCATCACGAGCTCATTATTTTCACTTAATCGCTTAAATACACCCACCTCATAATTGCTATTAAACAAAAGCATTCCTTCCACTCCTTTGATTTATAATTCCTTATTCATACCATTAGCTTGATGCTGGTTGTGTCTCTTTCACGCTTATTCTCTTCTGACGCTGATGACTGATTTTTTCTTCTACCGCTTGTTTCGCGTCCTTCATCGCTTGACTCTCAAAGATCGGTGTCGTCACACAGCTTTCTAAGTTTTGATCCATCGCAAAACCGTTCATTAACTCAAGAAGGACTTGCGTATTTTTATCGCTTCGATTGGCTGCTAACCTCAACCGTTTCATCTCTTCAGAAAATATGTCTTGAAAACGTTCAGCCATCAAACTCATGAGATATTCTTGAGAATGGTCTGTTGCCTTCTGCGTTTCCCACTCTTCAATCATTCTATCTAAGGCTTCGCCAGGATAACGAATATGATGCTGTTCCTGATACTCTTTGATTAACGCTATCGTTTCTTCATGAAGCGTGATATTTTGTCGCCTTCCCATTTATATATCCCTACCCTTCTCTTTCGATTTTTCGTTCCAACTTCTGATGATCCAAGTCATTGATAAACTGATCATATGTTTGTCCCCATGAACGTTGAATGCTTCTTAAAGAACGTTGTAATTGAATACCTGAAGGCATGGACTTATAAGGGCCATTTGTATTAGAAGTTTGCCTAGGAAAACGCTGTTGATCGTACCGTTTCATTTCTTGTAAAAATGCATTTCCCATTCGTTTATAGAGGTCATCCAGCTTGCTTTGTTTGTAATGCTTATAGCGTCGCTTATCCTTAGGTCCATCCCCATAGGCTTGCTTCAATTCATTTACTTCCTTGTCCAATTTTTCATGCAGCTGCTTCATATCTTTGCCATGATACTTATTTAAATATCTTGTCGTTAGTTCATCAATCTTTGGTCGAAGATGGTTCAGCGTTTGATAGCCATAGTGCCACTGTCGCTTATCCTTAGGCAAGTGATTATACACGTCGAGGAACAGAGGTTTTATTTCTCTATTGCTCCATTTCATGCTGCTATTCTCTTTCTTTGCATTCACCATATGGTCACGGATCAACGAGTTGATTTGATCTCGTTCCTGTGTTCGATCTAACAATCCATTCACGACTTCACTTTTCATTGCGTCTAACGTTTTCGGCTTTCGCTTTCCACGGTCACGAGTCGGGTTGGGTTCGACGGTGGCCACATGAATATGAATGTTGTCAGTGTTATAGTGAATGGCCGCCGACCAAACAGCACTCTCTTGTAATCCTTCTTTTTTCATCATGGCCTGCATGGATTTCCGTGTCACTTGTTTCAAAGCATCTTCATCTATGGTGTGTGTCCTTGAATCATAAACACCTTGATTTTGAAGCCAATCATTATCAAATGTAATGACGTCCTGCCACATGATACTGTTCTTCTTTTGAGCTTGTTCAAACAAAGATTTAATGCCCTGCTTTCCTTCCACCGATAAATGGTCCGACTGCTGAGTAAACAAAGCAGATGTTTTATCTGGGTCGTCCATATAGTGATTATATAAACTAAACATGGACCGATGAGCATCCCCCTTTCCTTTCGCTTCTTCTCGGTCCACGTATTGCACATAATCTTGAAATCCTTTCTTATTCGCTGTCACGAATTTTGTTTTTAAAACCACTCCAGGCGTTATGGTTTCACTCATGCTTCCTCACCTGGTTCTTCAATCTGCAAGAGATCATTTATTTCTCGAATGGCTGTATAACAATGAGCCATTGTTTGAATGTTGCGATCGACTAATTGCTGGAGTCTTTGTTCACGATTATTCTCTTCTCGAAAGACAGCCAATTGATGTAACTGAGCATGTAAAAACTCTTGCCGACTTAATCCTTTTTCATCCGCAAGTTCGTCAATTCGTTGAACAGTTTTCGGATCCATATAGCGAATTCTTACTTCCATTACCATCACTCCCTTTGATGAAGTTCCTAAAACTAGTGAATAAAGAGAAGAGCATAAGGGGTTTTTGTTCCCACTTGGCGTGTGAATCCCGGCAGAGCCGGGCAAAACGAGGGAACAAGAAAATCTCCAGATGTGCGGTCGCTGTGTGGCTAAATCCGGAACGTTTATTCGCATATTCACCTTGATGTGTGGTCCCTGCACAGGAGGTGTGTGGACACTGTGTTGACTCTAGCGAAATCTCTGCCCCTTATTCGTTTGATAACATCTCCCGTTTTTCTTCTAACATCTTAATCTTTTCCTTAATGGTTTGAATGGCCAATTCATGCTCGGCTGCCTCTTGATTGATCTGCTCTTTTTCATTTTCCAGATGATGAATTCGAGCCTCTGTTTGCTTTTTCTCTTCCTCTGTTTCGTAGAGAAGCTCTGATTCTAATTCAACGGTTTTTTGATCAATTTCTTTGATCCGTTCATCAATGGATTGGATGCGTTTCTTCTTCTCTTTCCTTGTTTCTTTCGCCTCTTCGATTTCCTCAGATACAGCAGCCACTTCATACTTTTGCTCTGTTAAAATGCTTAATTGCTTGTCCATTTCCACTTCACGCTGATCGGTATAAATCCGTGCCAGTTCTTTCTTTTCCTCACCTCCTTTCAGGGAATTTTGAGCATTCCCTTTTGTTAAAAGCGTATTGGTATTTTCCTTGTTTACATCTAAGGCCATAACATCAAAGGAAGGACTTACCTGTTGGATGCTTATGACGTACCTGCTTTCATCGTTATACTCTACGTGTGTTGGTAGATCACGTTTGGGATGCTCTTTTTCCTGAGCCGTGAAGCTTAATTTTTCATCTAATAAAGTAGTTGATTTATTAAGGTTCAAGGTGACAACCATCAGGTTTTTCGTTGGATTATAAACCCATTCCTTTATGGTCAGTTCGCCTGATCCTTGTAAGTTCAGAGGTTGATTGACAGGCGTTTGCTGAACTTTACTCTGCTCTTCATCACCAAAGATAAAACCAGAAAACAAGAAAAAAAGAAGCGCCATAGCCATGACGCTTAATCCCATAAGATATTTTTTTGAGGTCCCTTCCGTGATGTGTTTCGTTTGTTTTTTCATGAATAACCTCCCTCTTCTACGTCTTGGAAATCTGTTATCTTCCAATGGCCATCTTCCCTATGAACTTTTATATGGAGGAACACGGGAGACACCTGTTTTTGATCACTCTGCAAAGAAAAAAGCGTGTGTTTAAATTGAACGAACACGCTTGCTTGATTGTTTGTGAGATTACCTGTTTTGATATATATTTCTACTTCCTCTACTTCCGTTTTCCTGTCTCCTTTATAGGTATCTGTAGGAAAGAAGGTTGCAGCTAAATCGTTGCTCATCACCTCTTTTGCTTTCCCTTTTCTTTCTTGATAGGTCTCTTTATCCTGTTGAAAGGATACCTTTATAAACGTAGTAACCTGGTTCACTAAAGCGTTATATCTCGCTTGAATGTCCGCAGGTTTCTGTTTTTGTAACGTCTTCTTTAATTCCGTTTTTTCTTCCATAATCGTTGCGTTTTTCTCTTCTAATTGTTGCACTTCCTTCTGTAGATCGTCATTCGCTATCGTTAGTGCAGCATATATATTCATCGATGTGAGAATGATTAACAGAGCGACAAACACGCCAAAAAGAACACGTCTTTTCATCACTAACCCCCTTTTTTAAAGTCCAAGATAAGGTGCAGGGTCCACGTCCGAACGATACTGGTTTTTGGTCATGACTTCGAAATGAAGATGGGGACCTGTAGAGTTTCCTGTCGTACCACACTTGCCTACTTCTGAACCTTTTTGGATCATCTCTCCGTTTTGTACACTTAACGCATACAAATGAGCATAGTGACTATAAAGTCCCTCTTCATGTTTCACAAGAACATTATTTCCGTAACCGGAATTTTTTCTTACCACCTCTACCACTTGGCCGTTATCGACGCTTTGAATAGGTGTTACGGCATTCGTACAGGCAAAGTCAATTCCTCTATGCATATCCGGCGTTCCATCAAAGGGATCGGAGCGCATACCGTAATCAGATGTTTGGGTAAGAGCGCCTTCAATGGGCATCACCCACTCTCCCGTTGGTTGTAAATCGGCTTCAATAATTCCGCCTTTAAGGTAACTTAAAACAGCCTCAACGTAACCAATATCGCCATAACAAGCCCCCGTTTCTGCCGACTCCGGTCGAATGCAGGAATACATGCCTGTGTGTTTCAATTCCTGGTATTTCATTCTTGAAAATTCGATGGCTAACTCCTTGCTGTACTCCCCATTGTTGTGTTCGTTTGCGTAATCAATAAAGCCTCCACCGAAGTTATAAGCTTGAAGGGTCAGCTTAATATCTCCCCCGGCTTTTTCCAGCATCTCCGAGAAGTATCGGATACCAACCTTGATACTTCTTTCGGGATCTTCAATCGTGTTTGGAGGTAGACCAAGAGACTCGCTTGCTTGCATGACATCATCTACACGTCCACCCGATTCCTGCATGGTTTTGGCCAAGAGAAGCTCCACATACTTGGACACTCCATACTGTTCGGCATACTCTTCAAATAGAGGACGATACTCTTCTAATGCAGCTGAAACTTGCGCTGTTCCATTTACCACATCAACGGACCTCACTTCCTCACTAGAGGAAGATTTTTGATAACCGATCACCCCTGTAATGACGGATGCATACAAGAGCATTTGTAGCAGGAAGAGAGCTACTAAAATACCAATCAACCATAGCCATACTTTCCGAGGAACCAACCCAAGGAGAAGGGACCAAGGCATCCTTATGCACCTCCTCCAAACAACGCTAACTCTTCGTCCGATACCTCCACCTTGAAGCGAATGTTTTCCACCGCACGGATGCTTAACATGGTTTCCCCTGTTTGTAGATAAGGGATATCTTTTAACTCACTTTGGCTTAATTGCCCCATGAAAATTTGCTGCATCATCTCTAAGTTATTACTATCCTGCTGCATAATAATTTTGTATTGGGTCAGTTCAAAAAGCTTCTTGATCTCCTCTACCATACTTTGATCCGAACCCTCAGGAACAAAATCGCGAATCGTGTGACTGGCATAGAGAAGAGCTCCAAAATACTTCCTGGCTTCTCGGCTAAACTTTGTAAGAAAATCGAGAGCACTCTCACTCTTCTTCTTTGTGTTTATGATATGGTGAGCTTCATCCATTAAAATCAGATATCGTACAGCATCTTCAAAAGCCAATTCGCCTCGATTATAAGCATCAAACTGAGGAGACCCATTCGTTAGCATGGAGTCCCATAAGAGATTGAGTACGTTAAACAATTGCGCTTGGAAAACCTCTGCTCTCATTTGAGATAGGCCCCTCAAGGTAAACGTAACAACCTGTTGCTCATCAAAGTGTTCAATGGTTGATACGCCATTGAAAAGATGCGCGTAGGTTTCTACAAGGTTTCTAATGTTTAATTCGATGCTCTCCAGACGTCGTTTCCTTTCCTGACTCAGCTTCTCCCTTTGCTTTCCTTCCTTGATATTTTCATAGAGTTGTTCTTCGATAAAGGCAAGAAAATCGGTAAAGATAGGGTACTCCTCAACAGAAAGTTCAGTTATATTTGATTTTGAATTATCGTTCCATAAGCCAAGTTTTTCATAGAGCTTTCTTAATAGATTTTCATATTCTTTCAATTCACTATCATTCGCTTCAGGGGCTAAGAATTTATAGAAAGTCGTCAACTTAGATAAGTGCTGAGTAAACGATGTATATTCGTCCTCTGCCGTTCGATACACCTGTAAAGGGTTGATGACCCCGTCTGACCCGTCTAACGCAATTTGTTTCCCGCCTAAAGCTTCCGTTAACTCTACAAATTCTCCGGTTACATCAAACGTCCGAACCTTATATCCTTTAATCGCGTTATCCAGCATAATTTTCTTAAGTGTGGTGGACTTTCCTGCTCCCATCGCTCCCACCATGACTCCGTTATAGCTCTTACGCTGCTGATCTCTATGAAAAAGATCAAAGACAACGTTTCCTCCTGTCAGTGTCGTGCCATAGAAGGTACCAAAGGGATCGTTTAAGCTAGTAAAATGAAAAGGAAAGCCACCAGCTAACCCTAAGGCGGGTATCGGATGACCTTCCCTCTTGTTTCGATAAGTCGATTGTTCGGTATAATTGGTGAGTAGTGATTTCCATTCAAACTCCTGTTCATTTAAGAAAATAGATCCTCTGAAATTCTCATCCTGTAAAGTCGATAAGACCACTTTCACTTTATCTTCCAGCTCTTCTCTTGTTGGCGCACTTACATAATGCCTAAGATGAACACGTTTAATGATTTCTCCTTCTTCAGATACCTGATTGTATAGCTGCCGCAAATCATCGTAGTTATTTTGCGCTTCAATAATGCCGGCATTATCTTTTTCATTAATCATTCGGGAACTCTGTTCAGCCATCCCTTTGTTTAAACCATCTCGGACTTTGTAACGATCATCCGAGACAATATCCATCGTTGTAATGACATTCTCCATATTGAAAATAGGTTCTAGCCAAAAGTCCGCAACGTTTTTAGGGAAGGCATACACATGGACACAAACTTCATAACCATCTCCTTTACGAATAAAGGATTCTTGGAACTTCACCCCTCCTTGTGGTTGAATGTGAGCAAGCAAAAAAGGATTATAGCCTTTTTCTTGAGTTTCATCGGTATCACTTTTCTTTTTTAGAAATGAGAACAAAATTTAACCCCTCTTTTCTAATTTGGAATTTTGATTATAAAGCTTATAGAGCAAATCGAGCTTCTTTTCATCCGTTAACTCCATAATCGGTGCGACTCGCCCGAGATAGCGCCGACAATTGTTTCTGTATTCAGCAAGCTGTTTAGGGCTGGTCGCGTAAATAAATAGATAAAACTCTCTATTCGTCCGGTAGGTCTCCAAAAATTGAAGTTCCTCTCGTTTTCGAATTAAAAAGCGCTCATAGAGAGGCGCTTTGTTTTGAGCAATCTTGTAATTAATCGCATCCAGTTGCTTTTTCATATTAACCGGAAAATTCATGGAGACGATCTTGATATCAGGCGTATATGATTGTAAGAACTTGGCCATCTTCATGATGTCGTATTCGGTTTCCTGGGTAGATGGAGAATAAATATCCTTACTCTGAAGTTGCACCACGTCCATATAGCCCTCATCTCCTTTTAATTGAAAGGATCCTTCCTTCGTCATGTCCTGAATGGGAATAATCTCAGCTATGGATGGAATGGCCACCTCTCTCTTTTTCTTTTTAACTTTCGACCTCTTCTGCTTATTGTTTTTATCAGTAGTTTTTCGTTCATCAAAAAGAGCCATTTTTTCGGAACTGTTTTCTTTGAAGAAAGGGTTGTTTTTCTTCTTGTTTTTCATTTAAAGTCCTCCCCTCGTAGCTCTTCATCTTTTGAATAATCGCTTTCTTTTTTATCGATGGCACAATAAGCCACTCGGTCTCTCGTGACAGCTAAGAACAACGCTTTGGCCATACGCAACTTTGGGTTCGTTTTAGGTCGGATCAACCAAGCAACCATCAATGCAATCCAGAAGATCGCATAGTACCAAACGAAAGAAGAATGAACAACATATCGGAAGGTAAAGCCTATGCCGCCTAGGATGAGTACAACTAGTAAGTCTGTAAGGTAAAATAGACGGTTGATCTTCAACTCACTTCCTATTTCGGATGGAATCTTGTATTGCAACAAAATCACTCCTTCATAAACAAAACGCGGACGAAGTTATTTCTCAGGCCCGCGTTTCTTGATTTTATTTATCCAGTTCTCGGTAGTATTTCGAGATAAGTTATACGTTCGTTTTGCATTTTGAACCTTAGGATTATTGTTTAATCGCTCACCCAATCGATCTTTCATATATCCTCCAACGGTTCGTTGCTCTGTCCTATATTGATTAGGCATAGGAATATCCTCTGTATTTTCTGGCGTTTTCACATCTGAGGTTTCTGGTTTCGTGCTTGCTGCTATTTGATCTGTCTTTTCCTTAGGTTCATTATCCTTGTCCCCTAAACGACCCCTTCCTGTTTCACTACTACCTATATCATTCACTTGTTTTTTATCTTTCTTAGGTTGAGTAGCTATAGGTTGCTCATTGCTTTGGTTGGAAGACGGTACGTCCAATCCTCCTGTGGGATCTTCTTTTGTAGTATTCATAGAGGACCCTTTCTGAGAAGAAGGATGGGACTGACCCTGTGTTTCATAGGTGGATGAACGATTTCCTGCCTCTGGACTTCTCGTCTCTTTTCCTCCCAACGAACCTTTTGGCCCTTCCTGATTGGATGTCATTGGACTTGGCTCTTGTTTTTTCTGGCTTCCTTGACTTCTATTTCCTTGGGTTGATGATGGATCACTTTTTTCATTTGTCTTAGATTTTCCCTCATCCTTGCGCCCATAGATACCAGCGACCGCACCAGCTGTCCCGGCACCCGTATTCATTAAAGCTGATGTTCCACCGCTTGTAATAGCTCCTGCAGCTTTCTTCACCGGAGGTCCAAGGGTTTTAGAGGCTAGGTAACCACCCATAGCAACATGCCAGGCGTTTTTCAATCCAGCATCAATGCCAAAGAGCTTCTGTACAATATTAGGACCATCTATGACAGCCAAACTTCCGGCAATCAAAGCAATCAAGTACCCAAGTCCTTCAAGGTTATTATCTATAAAGGTTGTGTAATACATATACACACGTAAACTTAAGAAAATCATGATAAGAGAAGCAAAAATGCTTCCAATATTCTTTAGGATCGCTTTCAAGCGCTGACCCGTGGAAATATCCGCATAGGCCATGATTAAGGCCACGATATGATTAAAGCCAAGCTCAAAACAGAGCTTGGCCACTTTAATGGATATTAATATCATGGTAAAAGCCATAACAGAAAGGGTTACAATAGCCGTAAACCAATCGACATGCCACCGGTAATAATTTTCTGGAAGGAAATCAAACAGACCACTTTTTCCTAAATCAACAAGTCCTTCTTCACCATTTGATTCTAATCCTACTTTGTTCATTACAATTTTTTGGCCTTTATTCGATAGGCTATCCCCATTTGATTTTTCAAAGCTATCGTCAATCGTTTCATTAATAGATATTTTATCAATTGAGGCTGGACTTACGTGATGTTGTTCTTCTACATTCGGATTTGTCCAGTCGGATTCTTCATAAACGACTATATCAGTAATATAGTCTTCCATTACTCGATCAGAGGTGGTAAAAGAATCGGTCTGTACATTTGCTACATCCATGGCATCGCCAGTAAAGTCATTCACTTTCCCCATTCCAAATGACAATAGAGTAATCGTCATGATGGATATAAATAGGTTCATGGGTACATCAGATCGGTTCTTTTCTTTATTAAAAACTAATCTAAAGCCGATCATTCCCAACGAAATGGCTAACAGAATATAGAGAACAGGCTGTATGGTTTCGAGAAAGTTAATCACAGGATCGCTCGAAAAGAAATCCGTTAAGATTAAAACCTTATTGACCATGCCTTCTAGGCCATCGACAATCATTTTCAAGAATAGTATCGTTCCCCACCCCATAATCCTTAACCCAGAGGTGAAAATATTATTGGTCGATAAGACGTCCGAAAACCTTAACAATATCTCTAACAACTCTTCATCGGACATTCCATCACCACCTTAAAGATTTTTCCCTTTTCATTCTTGCACCACGGGTGATTCCTGTTCTTCAATTAACTTATCTACTTGTTTGCGTATGTGACTATACACTTGGCGGTTAATTTCTTCATGATCGCCCAGAAGCTTTAAGTTATAAAGAAAAGCTTCCATAGGTTCCTCATTCATTTCTTCTTCACTGTGTTCTAAAAGAGGCGCAATTTGCTGATGAATCAGGGCAAATGTACTTTTATCAAAGAAATCTCCGACTTTTTCCTTCTGCCACCATTCCGTTGAGGGTTCTGCAGCACTGAATGGCCCATTTTGTGAAAGACTTTCCATTTCTTCTGCTACCTCGTCTGTCTTTTGTTTATTAGATTCATCAATTTGGAAGTCGATCACTAAGTCTGATGGATGAACATGGCGGTGCGGAGTCAAAATTTCTTCTTCCGTAATCGACCGCCCTGGACGGAATTCTGAACTGAGATACGTATGAGCATATTTCATACTGTACTTTCCTGTATTATAAATAGGAAAAGCACGAATCTTTCGCCCTCTCTTGTCACGTCGTAATAACACACGACGTACGACCGTATCTCCTTCCTCTAATTCCTGCAGCTCATTGGCCGTTAAAAGATCTCTTCCTTCCGTACTTTCCGTCTTCGACTTATCCAAGGAGAAAGTAGATCCAGACCGAGTTTGTGTATTCAATGTTTTCTTTCCTAACTTTGAAGAAAAATAGGAGGCTGAATCATAGTCAGCACTCAAAATATAAATTTCATTCCCACAGTTTCCACGAATGGTCGCTTGCCCATCTTCTCCATACAAATCCTTTAATTGAGCATAGGATTGAACCACTAAGTGAAAACGAATGTTCCTTCCCAAACATACCGTGATTTTGTTATCCATATCGGCTATTGCGGGCATATTGCCAAACTCATCTAACATGAAGACCACTTCACGTAAGCATTTTTGTCCTTTGGCAATAGCTGCATTTTTGGATAGTACATAATACAATTGGCTAACGAAAATCGACGGGATAGCATGAGTAGAAGTATCATAATCAGGTGTAACCATAAACACAGCAATAGGCTTATTTGAGTACATAATTTCTTTCACTTCGTTAGTGGTGCTCTCAGAAAGATAAGTGAAGGAAACCTTGCCGTTTCCCTCATCCACTTCATCAATCCGAATGGTCGAGCTATCCTTTAGAACTTCTTCATCTTCCGAAGAGATAGGTGTGGCTTCTTGGGACACCACTACTTGATCTCCGGCGTCTAATGGAGTGTTAAAGTTAATGGTCCACGTCCCACTTTCTCCTGATTGATTGGTCTCGGTTGTTCCATCGGGAAAGAAAACCTTTATTCTGGAAAAAGGATGACCTCGCCCCTTAATACTCTGACCGAAGCCCACTCTTTTTAAATCTAGAGAGTTTTTAGCTGTCATCTTTGCCGTTTCACTCATTGTAAATTTCGTCAATCCATTCATAGCTGTCGTAAAAATGCTAGATCGAGTATTCCCTTTGGAAAAATTACTCGTTGCATATTGACCTTTGGCTACATGGGATTGAGGTAACTCTTGGAAGAACTGATCCAATGCATTATATTCTTGGCCATCTTCATCAACCTCATTTCTAGTTCCTAACTCGGAAAGCATATTAGCGACCGTGTACATCGTAATTTTTTCTTCTGTTTCTTCCGTTATACTCTTCTCTGTAACGGCAAGGATCATGGCATTCACAAGGGATTTAGCTGAATCATCCCACATGGGTTCTTTAGCATTCGGATTATGGTAAAGCATATGAGTAATGGTTTCGCAAAGCGTCTGAGCTGTAGAATAATCCCCATCCTTATACGATTGTTTAACCAACTCCAGCAAATTAAAGCTCATGCTTTGCATAGGATTCATTAAGTTTAATACCTCTACCTCATACCCTCTTTTCTCCAATGTCTCTCGGCTAGAAGCAAATAATTCTCCTTTAGGGTCATTGATGATTAAAGAAGGCTGATGTTCAGCACGAGAGTAGGCATCGATGGTTGGAATCACATACGTTTGCCCCTTACCACTTCTTGTCGTACCGATAATTAAATTATTGACTGGCGATGGATCAATAAAAGCTTTGTCGCCCTTTCTCGATAATACAGGACCACCTTGACCTTCATAAGATTGCTTTCGGTCAGGAATAGCTTTGTACTGTTGTTGAATTTCTTTTCTTGTGGCAAATCGCTGGGAACCCTTTTCGTCCGTACCAACGGGTTTAAAGTTACTTCTAAGTTTGTAAATCATATGAGCTATGCCGACAAAACCAATCAAAGCAGCTATTCCGTAGTAGAGTGATTGCTCCTTGAAATGAAAATCTGTCCAATACGAAACCTTAAACTCTATGGGGTTACTGAATTCCGGGAACGTCTTTAAGCTTTCCCACATGGCTTGTCCTAGATTCCATAGAAAAGTACTGACCAGCATTGTGGCTATAAAAAAACAGATGCTTAATACAATAAGCACCTGTTTCTTAGCAATGACTGATTTCAAATGAATCACCCTCTTATATACTGTTCTTTTGACTCTCCAGATCTTCTTGTTGTTCTTTAAGCGAATCAATTTTAGATTCATTTTGATCTTCTGACTTTTTCTCTGATTCTATTTGACTGTTAATCTTCGTCAACTGCTTCTCAATTTCTTGATATTCATTAATCTTTTTATTCAGTTTATCGTTTTTCGCTTCACTGGCCATTTTTTTGGCATTTTCTAATTGCTCAAGTCTCAGATAGGCGATTCCCTTTTGTTTATACAGTTTAGGAGACATCGGCATATCTCGAATATCTACCGCCTGTTTGTATTCCCCATGATGAAAAGCTAATTTAAATTCACCTAAAGGACTCGGATAAGATTCATGAAAGGAACTCAATTCTTCCAGACCATGAACTTCCATGACTTGCGCAGCTAGAGACGAAGTATTTTCCTTTCCTACATACTGCAAAGCTCGATCATACTTTTTAAGGTCCACCAGAAAATGAAGCAATGTTTGGCGCTCCGATTTCGATAAATTTTCCATTCCTAATAATTGTTGAACAGCTTGTTCCTGCTCACCCGTCCAATACCCTTCGTAAGCCATTTTGACATTCTCCAATTTTTCCATCTCTTGAGATGTGACTTTTAGATCCCTGCCTTGATTGTTTAAGAGTATAAACAGAGTGATGGATGTAACTATGGCTACCAATAACGTGGTGCTGAGCACACTCACAAAAACTCTGCCACGCTTACCAAGCTGCTTCCAACTCGACTTTTGTCCTTCTTTGTCTTTCCATACATCTGTCAGATCTATTTGATAAGATGCTGGGGTGTGAGAAGTTAATTGTTGAAGAAAAACATCCCTTTTTGTTTCTTCATTTTTATTTTTCATAAGTAAGTCTAAAAGCTTTTGACAGACATGGTCATAAATATTTGATGTTCCTTCTCCTCCCACTTCATAGGAGCCGTTGTACAACTTATCTCCTTCTTCATTAAAAATCATAAAATCAAGCATCATTGGCTCAGCATTTTTCTTTTTTAATTTAGCATCCAATTCTGCCGTTAGAACGACAACTTCTTGAAAGGAGTAAGGGTGAAAGCTAGAAATTTCACCCTCCACTTTTGATGTGAATAATACCCTCATGGTCCTCCACTCCTTTAAAAGATCACCTGACTGTCAATGTATTCAGCGATAGCCGTAGCTCCCATTAGAACGACAAGCCCAACAGCACCGCCGATAAACCAAACAATAGAGCTCTGACGACCTCTCACTCCACCCCAGATAAGGTGATAGGCTCCGATACCAAAAGCAATGGCAGCCGAAACAATACCTAATAGTTGCATGGCCGATAAAATCGAGGCCCCTGTAGATTGTAAATTACTAATGGCAGCAAGCATGGAATGATCTGCAAAGTATTTCATTAATATCTCTCCTCATTAAATATTTTGTTCTTATTTTCTTCATCCACCTCTTTGTAATGAAGCAATGACTTCATAACGACATCTTGGTTTTCTTGAATGTACTCTTGATGTTTTTCATGAAGCCACTCATTGTAAGAAATGTCCTGGATGGTTAGCAGCGTCTGAACTAAGTCTTTGGATTGCTTAAGTTCACGATTGGTAACGCCCATTCACATTCACCCCCTTTCAAGGTTTTTGTCCATAAAAAAAGAAGCGATCTATTAAAGATCACTTCCATTAAGATGAAGTATCGTTGATGAAATTTTGTATAGCTTGCTCCCTATCCTCAAGGGTTTTGTATTTCTGTGTTTTTAAAGAGATACGATTCTGTAATTGTCCATCCTCATAATAACTTAGGGATTGGAACAATTCACTACCTTCTAAACCTATTTCATTCAGATCCATATCTCCATCAACAATTTTTGGATTTTGCGCATTCATTTCTTTTACATTAATTTCTTCAATGTTCTTTTCTACAACCTCGATATATTCATCTCTCTCCTCTTCCTCCGAAGCATCTGTTAACAGAACATAAACTTTTTCACTTTCTTGGATAGTTTCTTTCATGTCGTCTGGCGATAAAGACTCGACTTGACCTGTGGCTCCTTGTGATCCGCAACCAACTAAGATTAAAACTATAACAAATCCAGTCAAACCACCGATCCAACGCTTTGCCATCAGATCAATCTCCTCTCAAGTGATTTGTATAACGATTCTAACACCTACTTAAATATAAATCCATGATTTGGTAGATCATCTTAATGGTATAAAGATTGTTTTTGGCAAGATACAATCAACCCTATGCAGCATTCACTAATAATTATAGTGTACTGCAAAGCACAACGTTTCTAGCCTATACGAAGAACTTTATGTATCTAGGTCTTACTATTAAAAGTTTCATCAGTAGTCCCCTCACTTTAAATAGAAAAACCTTCGTTGATACAACGCTTATCCGGTCACTAGATGCGTTTCGAGTAACACGCACCCAACACTCATCAACAGCTAGAAAAATTCTGTGACCATTCTTTTCCCAGCATAGATATGTAGTTTTCAAGGATCTAAATGTGCTATTTAAGCACGTATTAAAATCGTTATCTTTACTTAACAGGTTTTAGTTCACTCATAGGGTTTTTACGTTTAGCAATGGTTCTAAATTGACCATCCTTTACCGTTCGAATTCGATAATAGATACTGGACATCTTTTCAGCATTACCATGGCGATCCACCGCCCAAATGCCATGCACATTATACCTTTTTCCTTCAAAGGTTTTTACATTGTCAGCTTGTGAAGAAATGTCATAGTAAGCAAAGTGCTTTTTATTGGATTTCAACCTTACCACCTCCCATGTTTATGGCTCCCCAGCTACTCTAAGCTTTAATTGTTCTAATAATATCTCTTTAGCTGAGCATTTACCTTCCTTAATAGAAGCTACATCTTCTTCAGAAAGGTTATAACGATCATTAATAGATTCAAGAATATTCTCCCTCGATCTTTTTAGCTTAATCGCTAACTCAATGGTCCGAGCTGTATCATCAATGCTAGGTTGTTTATTTATATCTTGCTTTTCTTGTTCTTCGCGGTCATTGAACCATTCAGGAATCACTTCCTTTTGGGAAGAGTTTTTAGTAAATGGACCATTTCTATTCTTTTTATTTTTATATTCCACTTCTTCTGCCTCTGCTTGTTCAATTGTTCGAATTCCTTTATTGATCCAAGACTGAAGGATACTCTTCACATACCCCCAACTTGGTTTATTACGGTCCAGAGACCGCCTCATGGCTTCCAAGATTAACGGTTCTCCAAGGTCTTCACTCCAGCTCACTATTTCTTCTGAGATTTTAGGACGTATATCACCAAAGTTATTTTGGTAAAATTGAATGCTGTCACATTCCAATCGTTCAGAAGTTGTTGTAGTAATGAATTCTTTTACATTCTTAACTTCTTTAAGTTCTCTGCCATTCTTGTATGTGTCTTTCTGCTGTCTATCTGATGGTGAAGTGTTGTTCTTCTGCTGGTTATCTGGTGTTGTTTTGTTGTCGTATTCTTCATCGTTAGATTGATAAATTGCCCAGTTATCAACGGTTATGACACTATATTTGTTGGTGGAGTCAATAGAAATCACTCCATCTTCTTCCAATATTTCAAAGTAGTCACGAACGGTAGACTCGTTCATATTTAATTCCACTGCAGCCTTTTTACGTCCAAATATAAATTGACCAGGTTTAAGTTGAACTTTTTGCCTACCCACTCTTGATTCGGTATTTTTATGACTTGATTTTGTCAGGCAATAGATAAATATTTTCAACAGCTTTTCATTTTCAAAAATCTCACTTTGAAGGATTTTGCGATGAAGCTTCAGCCACCCTTGCATTTTTCCCCCTCCTATAAAAGCTAAGTTAAGATAATTGATATAATAGACTTAACCTTTTGATCTCAATTTAGAATAATATTCTTCCCACAACTCAATCCATCCTATCTCATATGTCTCGCATACTAGAGCTAGGTACATAAGTGACCAATAAATCACTTCTACAATTTTACTAGCCGAATTTCTAATATCTTGCATTTCAATTGATTGAACAATATTAGGTTCTTCTGTTAATTGGAACTTATTAGTTGATTCAAGTGCTTCAGTTAAGTGTTCTTCTAATCTTGAATGCACAGTACCTTTACAAATATCTGAATTCGGAGCATTTGTTCTTGTTACTCCCCAGCCAATGTACTCGTTTGCTGCCTCTAAGGCCAACCATGGATCGTTATACTTTTCAATTAATTGTCTTGTTATGGCTGGTTGAACTTTGCGCTCTCCAGTTTCTTGTTTACTCAAGTATTCTCTAGATAGCATTAACTCGCTTGAAAATTGTTCTTGTGATTTTTCCTTGCGAACTCTGAAGTTTTTCAATGTTCTTGCAGATCTACTTTCTTTCAATTAACTCAGTCCTTTTAGTAACAATTTGTGTACCTATAACAATGTTAAAAATATAGTAAGCTAAAACTAGTTATATAGCTTGGTCTTCAAAACTTACTTCTTGCTCTCTGATCCAAGCATCGATGGTTTCCTGCGAAAAAAATATTCTTCGACGGATTCGAAAATGCGGAATCTCACTTGTTCGAACCATCGTGTAGATCGTGTCTTTGCATACACCCAGATATTCAGCAGCTTCTAAGACTGTCATTGTGCGTCGGTTCAATTAGATCACCTCCTCGGGATTTTGATACGGAACGTCGCAAAAATCTTCAAAAAAATTTACATCTGGTGTAACTTTTAATGCTTTTGCTATGGCTATCATCTGTTCAATGTTAGGTTCTGTTCTTCCTCTTTCAATGCTAGAGTAGTTCACTCGGGTTAAACCTGCAATATCAGCTACTTTTTGTTGAGATAAATTTAATTTTTCTCTTTGCTGGCGCATTTTAGTACGCATCATTTATCACCTCCATTTGCGACGTTATGTATCAACTAACCATATAATATGATACGTTGTGGAACATGTCAACAGTTATTGCGACTTTTTGTATCAAATATTTTATTGCTACATTTTGTATAGTATTATTAAACTATAAAATAAACATAAATGGTGGTTTTGATATGAGTGTAGGAAATTTAATAACTAAATTAAGGAAGAAAAGAAACCTCACTCAAGAAGGTTTGGCAGAAAGAGTGGGTATTTCCAGAGCTTCTTTATCCCACTATGAAAAAGATAGACGCGAACCCGATTACGAAACTCTTCGAAAATTGGCAGATTTCTTTGAAGTATCAACTGATTATTTACTTGGTAGATCAAAAGCTGCTAATAAGACTGGCAATGAGGAATATGATTCAATAGAAGAAATAAACCGACTCTTAGATAAATACGAAATCGATGAAATGTCTTTCTTTGATATTGATAAGTGGAAGTCGATGAGCCCGGAGCAAATCCGGGAATTGGAAAGCTACTTTCAATATTTAGTTCAGAAGTCCAAGGAAATGGATAAAAAATAAACATGTCTTTGCAGGGAGCGAATAAGCAATGAATAAGAAACTGAAGTATTCTTTCCTTATTCTAATGACCACCTTTATCGTTGGATGTACCAACGTTGAAGATGCATCCACGACAGATGAAGGAACGGTTTCACAAGAACAAACTGCAGTCGATACAAACCAATACGATGAAAAGAAAGAAGTAAACTCTACGGTTGTTGATGATCCGGATGAAGAAAATACATCACCAAAAACGGACGCTGACCCAGCAATAGAGGAAACACCGCCAGAAACGCATGATGATCACTTTGAAGAATACCAACTAATTGAGGTGGACGGCGGTGATCTAAGCGGTGATCGAGAACCAAACGTTGTAGTGGACATAGGATTTGGTGACAGAGAGTACTGGGCATTCACTAATGAACATAGTCAATTAGTGAGAGTTGTTGCTGATGAAATTATTCTACAAGATGATAGCAATGAACCTGTCCTATCTAGTGGTAGATACTTCTCTGACGAGGCTAAAGTTCCAGGTGTCGAAAGTGATGTGTTAGACGAGGGGCACGTTATTGCTGACTCGTTGGGAGGGGTATCTAACGCCTATAATATTACACCTCAAGAAAGTACACTGAACCGGCATGGTGACCAATCGTACATGGAGAATGCAATAAGTAAAGCAGGGGGTGCGACTAATTTTGAAGCAGTCCTCTCTTACTCAGATATAAACACACAAATACCTTCCAAGTATCGGTATTCTTATACGATAAACGGTAACGAGGTTGTAGATACTTTCGAAAATGTAAACCCCGATGAAGTTAATGAGTCGTTGGGTTTAACAGGTAGTGACGAATCTTCTGAAGCAGATAACTCTAATTCTGTTGATAAAGATGATGTTTCTAGCATTGATACTAATAGTAATGGGCAAGTAACAATTCAAGAAGCTAAAGATGCTGGTTTCAGTATGCCTATAACAGACGATCATTGGTTATATCCTTACATGAGAGATAATGATGGCGATGGGATGGTTGGAGAGTAAGCCTTAAGATATTGCAATTCCTACTACTCCTCCCACTAAAAGCTTTACGAAGTTCATAGTTTTCCTTCCCAAAATGATCCCCCTATATTTGAAAGCAAGTACTATATTGAGCCATAGCCCCCTATTAGTTAAACAGATGAAAAGATCTCTAGCCTAAAATAGGCAAGAGATCTTCTTTTTTTATGGTAAGTCTTACTTTGTACACTTTTGAAGGTCCACACAACCCTCCATTCTACAAAGTAAAAATGGCCTTCACTAATGATACAGATAACTGGAGATGGGAAGGTTATATTGTAGGAAAAGCGCCTTTAGAGCCCAATGAAAAGATATCTTGTAACTAATAACGCATTATAATTCTTAACTGCATTAAAGCCCCCATTTCTTTAAGTCTCAAATTCTAGATATAATGAGGGATTGAGTCTCATTAAAACGTTCTAACTATTCTTTTTATAGATGTATAACAGTTACGATATTTCATGTATGTCTTTTTTTAGCAAAAATAGACATGACAATAATAGCTGCTATGTAGCCTATTCCTGTCGTCAATACCATTTCCCCAGTTATTTCACCTGATATGAAGTAAAAAGCAGGAAAAGCTATACCAACAAATATAATTAAGGCAACCAAAGATTTTTTCAACATGATATTTACACCTCCCAATGGCAACTTTTTCCCTTTAAAGTGCTTTTCAATTATTGCCCCCGTTTGAGGAATACTCGATTTCAAGATATTCGCATTATAATAAAGTTTTTTTCCACATGTAAGCACTCTTACCTAGAAAAGGAAAGTCTAGTTTAAATTAAACTTCTATTTTTTCTGGATCACGTTATAAGAAGACGTATTCGTGTCCCTCGAATTCACTCTATTCAAATTTGACTAGATAAACGAACATAGATATAATGTTCAACACACCTATTCAAATTTGAATAGTATATTACTTTAGAAGGAGGGAGTGTATGTCTACTGTTAACCTATTAGTATTAGGTTCTATTAAAAAAAGAGGTATCAGTCATGGATACGCGTTGTATAGAGATATAACTTCATGGCATGCAGACACATGGACCAATGTGAAACCCGGATCTATTTATTATGCCCTGGAAAAACTAGAATCGAAGAATCTTACTAATTCTGTTAATTCAAAAACCGAAAAGAAATTAGGGCCAGCAAAAAAGGAATATGCAATAACTGAGCAGGGGGAAATTGAATTTTTATCATTAATTAAAACAGCTCTAACTAGCAGTGACCTACAACAGTTGTCCGCAGGAATAGCTTTTATGGATTTTCTTTACCGTGAAGAGGTTATCCATCTTTTGCAACAGCGACTGGATACGTTAAAGGATTCATCAAACTTTTTAAAAGGATTGCCAACTGACGAAAATACTTTGGAACCACCAAAACACCCTGAATTGGTAGGTGTGTGGGTCAGTTATGTAAATAATGAAATATCAACCACTGAAAGAATAATAAAGAATATTAGTGAAGGTAAATATAATTTTAAACCTAGAGCATAGGAGGGAAATACATGGATCAAAAAAGTTTTGAAGAATTCATTTTAGAATTACCAAATGTTCAATCTATGGATAGCTTTGGCTACATTTTCTATTTTGTCGGCGATGATCACCGTCTTCCTTTTGCAACTATCGGTTATGAGGATAATGAATTTGATCAGGTTTCTAATTTAAACCGTGAAGGTATTTTTCGTTTAAATATCGGTATAAGTAATAATTCCTACAAAAATCTGGTCGATCAATTACCTGAACAATCAGATTACACCACGATAAATGAATTTTTACCTCACCCTCATTATTCAAGGCAAAACTACATTTGTATACTCAATCCTTATGGGGACAATATCGAACAAACAAAGAAATTAATATTGGAAGCCCATAACAAAGCATCGTTAAGAGTAAGACCTCAATAAAAATTAGTTAAAAGCAGCATTTTAAAGAAAATCCCTAGCCTAATTAATACTAGGGATTTTCTTTATCTGTCTTTATTTTTATTATGGTTTTTGATGTTTTTATTCCTTAAGTATTACAGAATAGCCCCAATTTCTTTAAGACTCGATATCAAGATATTTTTAGAGTCATATGCGCCTCATCAAAATATTGACCCTTAACTTTTAGTGCTTCTTCTTCTGTACCATATGTTCTAAAGCCTAAATTGGAGTATAATTTCATTGCCTTTTGATTGCTAGTCACTACAGTTAAGTTCAATCTTTCAATTTCTTTTAGGTCCTTTGCTTTATTAATTGCTTCCTGCAATAAGGACCTTCCAACACCATTCCCTCTTGAATCAGACCTCACATACATACCTAATATAAGTGCCTTATGACTAAGCTTTGATGGACTCTCTTTTAACATTGTTATTACACCTATAAGCACATCATCAACAAATGCTCCATATGTAAAGTTTCCTTCATTATTTAGATTCTTCGCTACTCCTTCAATTGGATTTTCTCTATTTAATGCTTCCTCGTAACTAATTGCAAAAGCTTCTGGATTTTCTCTTAAAGCATTTAACCTTAAATCCCAATAATCTTTGGCATCCGTTGATTGCAATAAACGTATCATATGAATCCCCCTTCTTTGTGTTTAGCCCCCGATTGCTTAATTATTGAATTCAAAGTAATCCGTAGTGTAGTCACAAATTAATTATCCAGAATCCATAGTAATGAACCCCTTTTTAACTAAGGTTTGTTTAGCATCTGATTAGCTTTGTGGAAATCTTTTTGTTTCACGAGCACATCATAGGTTGTGCCGAATTCACTACTTTCTTGCCCTGCCATTGGTGTAGAAGACTTAGTTTTGGAACGAATTCCAGCATCGCTAAGAGCACCTTTCACCCTTCCGTATTCATAGGTGTCTTGAGTTACGCAGATTGTTTTCCAACTGTTTTCTTTCAGGTATTTAAGGATTTTTCTTAACATATTTGCCCCCTATACTAAATGACTAGAAACTGAGTTACCTTTTATCTTTAAGGCTTTTCACTTCGTTTTCAAGGCTCTCAACTTTTTCCTGTAATTCTTTATTGGGTTCAGTAATTTTTCTACCTATAATGACCAAAAATCCAATTAGAGCAACTATTCCACCCCCAACAGCAACTACACCAAATATAACAAGGTCTAAGATAACTACCACTCCTAAAAAGCACTTTAATTCATATACGAATGAGTACAGATATCGTTTCAAAACTGGCTATTATCTCGAATTCGAGTCTTCAACTAACCTGCCCCTTAGCAAAAAAGCGATTGCTCTTATTGAACAATCGCCCCCTTTTCAGGAATACTCGATTTCGAAGATCATTAATATCAATAAAGGATTCCAAATAGGTACGGCAATAATACGCTTATAATAATCCATATAATCGCAGTCAAGAAAATAAAAAAAGACGCAATACTTAACGTTTGCCTATACCGTTTTTGTTCTCTTGATTTTGGATAAATCAGGTCCCACCCAATCCTTATTAGAATTCGTTACTTTAATAAGACTAAATTTTTAATATCCGTCTCTTATATAATTACGAAGAGACCTTTTCGAAGTTTCAAAATAACTTATTACGAGTTGCCTCAATTCAATGTCTATGTCAATCCTCATTAAAAAGCCATTGCTCATATTAAACAATAGCCCCCTTTTCTTTAATACTCGATTTCAAGATATCTTAAAAATATAGGAAAATGAAACTACAGCTTCAATCCACTCTTTTTTAAAAGATAGCGCCCAAAACTCTTAGTCTAATCACTCTCTTTATTACCCCTACGCTTAAAAGTATTTTTTACTGCAATCCATATTCCAACCACTGCAATTAAGCATTTAATGAGCAAAGAACCTCCATCATCCATATAATCCGTAATACCAATAAATAAAATTATAATCGTTGCAATAATCCCTATAGGTAAAACAACACTTCTTTTATCCAAAGTATAACCACCCTAAGTATATTTATAGAATACGTTCCCTTAGACCTACAAAACAAACCATATTTAGATTAAAATCCCATAACAAGGAAAATAAAGGCTATAAAGACCTAATAGAATAAGACCCTAAAAAACTCAGAAACATTACTTTATACAGATTACTCAACAATAAAGCGATTGCTCTTATTGAACAATCGCCCCCGATTCATTAAGACTCGAATTCAAGACATAATATATAAATCACGGTTTAGATTTCCAATCCAACTGCTTCTTCTATACAGCTCTAAATACTTTCTTCTTTAATCCACACCTCTTGCACTGATAAATAGACCTCGACTTTATTTCATCATCCCAACCTATTTTTTCGTATTTATGTAAACCTATCCTACGTAAAACACTTTTTTCTTCATTAGTTTTTATAGCTGAGTAACCTAACAAAGATGTACCTATAACGAAAAAAATATATGGTGTATAAAAAAGAGACCAGTCTATTTTAAGACTCAAAATGAACAGAATTAGCCCTATGAAGAGGATAATTGAACCAATCAAATTAGTTAAAGTTCTCATTAATCAATTACCGCCGTTTCTTTAAGACTTGAAATCGAGATTATAAATAAACTTTCAATAAAAGCTCACGCCCAATAAAGTACTCTCATTCATATGCCAGTTACTATCCAAATGATTAATAACGCAAATATTATAGCAGCTCCCGTATGAACCCAGTTTCCTTTAGGCTTCCCTTTTACATTAGCAAAATCTTTAAGAATAATAGCTCCCCAACCTCCAGCAACTAATAGCACAATAATCACTGTCATTACTATATCATTCATTTGGAACCTCCATTTCCTGTTTAAGTCTCTATTACCTGGAGATTACGTTTAAAAACTACAATGCTAAGAAAAAGACGATTACTCTTATTAAGCAATCGCCCCCGTTTACGTAAGACTCGAATTCGAAAGGTTTTTACGATTTGTCTTTACGCCCAAACTTGCCTGTTATAGGAAAAGTGAAGCCGCCTAACGTTAATCCTAATACAAGTGACCAGTTTATTTGATCGAATATGAAGTATCCGAAGAGAATAGCAGCGACTGCATAAGCAAGTGCAGAGATAATACGATCTTTAATTCTTTTATTCATATTGCAATCCCCTCCTCCTACTACTTATATTTAATTCTTAACAGCTCCTTTCTTGAAGAATAAAAGCAGTTCCTATAGAAGATACTTAATTAAAATTAAACTACATACCCGTTGCTATCCAGATTAGCAATAAGGCAAATATAATAGCAGCTCCAATATGGATCCAGCTACCCTTAATTTTATCCTTTGCAATGTCAAAATCCCTGAGAATAATAGCTCCCCAACCCGCGACAACTAGTAAGACTATTATCACTGACATAACGATGTCACTCATAAGAATCACTCCCTTCGCTGTCCTACTGAACCCTATTACCAACGGAGTACATTCCCAAACTATACCAATGTAAAAAAGGCGATCCTTCAATTGAAGAAACGCCCCCAATACATAAAGACTCGAAACTGAGATAGGCTGTTAGTGTTAGTAGAGCTAGTAAGTTAACACATAATGAGAACCCCAAATAATTCTACACCAAAGGAACCTCCAAATGATGGAGGTTCTTTTTTATACCACTATCTATAGGAGTTTATTTATTATAATATTGCCCCCGTTTACGTAAGACTCGATTTCAAAGGAAAGTAACCCATCTTTCTTTAACGATAAGGGTACATTGATAGATCACATTAACGACAAATCATTACCTTGAATTTTTCCCCTTAAAAGCTCTCTTTATATCAAAGAAACCAAACGCTCCACAGACAAATGTGCCGAAAACTAAAACACTCGTAAGAATCCAATTTTGTCCCCAACTGCTAATTCCACTATAAAGACAAGCTAAAGCAATTACTAATGCTCCATATTTGTCTCTCCATCTATCTAATTTTGATGAGCTTTGTTTCTCCAAACATCGTCACCTCCACGGCCATTAATTAATAAAGAAAAGCCCCCCCATTCAGGAAGACTTGAAATCAAGGTAAATTCTGAATATCCGAGACAGCATTTAAAAATGACTAAGTTATTACTCTTATTAAAAATGCAGTAAAAAGGAAAATATTAAGAGGAAGAAAAACCCATTTCCTTCTACCTTTTATTCGTTTAGCGCTAATAATCCCAATAAACGAGCTTAAAATCAATGTCATCAACCAGATAACACTACTCTGGCCAGTAAGGTATGGATAAATTAAATAAGTACTGAAATATGTAATCAAAAAGACCCCTGTACAAACTAATGTTACATAGTAGCTGTTAAAAAGTTTGATGGCCCACTCCTCAGCCACTTGCAAGTAAAATTTCTGCTCACTCTCTTCTAACAATGAACGATTTCTCACAAATGCATCTATTAATTTCCTAGTTGATTTCGTAGGACCTGGTACAGGTCCGATAGTAAAATCTTTATTTAGCCGTTGAGATTTTACTAAGTTTTGTTGGGCAATTTTCAATAACTCTTCAATGTCTTTGTTAACGTCTCTCTTTCCACGTTTGTTTTCAGGATAAGAAAAAATCACTCCTAACAGAATTCTTATAAACTCTATCATTAATACAGAAAAAATCTTCTTCATTTTTACAAACAAAAACTCAACTCCTAATCCTTGTTAATTGCTTTGTGTATATATTCCTAAAATAACTTCATATATTTTGTACGGACAGAAACGATTTTCGTTTCAAAATGCCAAATGTCTCGAATTCAATTCTCCAACTAACCTACCCGCTAGCAAAAAAGCGATTGCTCTTATTGAACAATAGCCCCCATTAGCGAAAGACTTGATTTCAAGATAAGTCTATGTAACATCCTTAATCGAATTGTTTGCCAGAATAAGTGTAAGGACCTTATAAACGCTCACCAGGGTACTAAAGCACCTATGACCGTCCCAGCAATAATACCTATAATTCCTACCACAATTAAACCAGTCCCTTGTTTATCAACATCATAATCCCTTCTCAAAACAACTCCCATACATATAGCAATTGCTCCAAGAAAAACTGGGAAAAAACCAAAAGCTAATATAGCCGACAACCAACCTATAGTTAATAGTATTACTTTACCATCCTTCTCTTTTTCGATAACGCATCCCCTTCTCATCATTCTTTCAATCACCAAATCACTGTTCACCACAAAAACAGAAACTGAGTAAATTACTGTTCACGAATTGCCCCCATTTCTATAAGACTTGATTTCGAGATAATTTGTGTGATTCATGAACTAACGCCCCCGTTATGTTAGTGACAAGTCATATTTAAACCATAAAACCAATCATTTATTCTCACTTGACTTATAAAGTCTTGCGCCAGTCACTAAAATCCCTCCAATTATGAGTAAAGGTATTGAGTATGGAGAAGATTCTGGTGCATCTTTAACAAAGTCCATTACTATGCCAATTGCCATTAAAATTGCTCCAGTAAAAAATATAGCTTGGCGTAATTTATTATTCAAGAGAACCATCCTCTCTAGTTTTCCCTATTTCATTCATAAAGGAAAATAAAAACATTGATGAAATTTAGTAATTCCACTGCTCAGTTAGTTATAAATCTAAATACAACTAAGTTTATGTAATAGGGTGAGCAATCCAGTAAGCAAACGCCCCCGATATTTAAAGAAGGAAATTTACAATTGTTATTTTTTTAATAAACGTAAGAGTTGCAAGCCATCAGATGGATACCCTTTATAAGTTCCCATCCACCTAGGGTAGGTTATAGGAAGTGTAGTTACAATGAATTGAATAAAATTAAATACTGTTATCCCCCAAAAAAAGAACCGTAAATAATTATGAGGTGTAAATAAAGCTATCAATCCAAAAATAAATAGAAGACTTAACGACATAATAGGCCCACCTGCTAATGCAACAGCGCGTTGATGTTTATTTAATTTTCCATCCCAGGCTGCATAACCTATATATGACCAATTAATATGAAAATGTAGCCTTCCAAATCTAAAATTTTCTTTAATTTTATTATTTTTATTACCCAAATAAACGTGTGCATGATATTTTGATGTCGAGACGACACCAACCCCATGCCCTATTTCATGTAATAGGACACATACCGGAATAACCAATCCATAACATAGGATGAAAAGGATGAAAAATAACATAAGTATCTCCTCACTACTACCTTCATTATAGCTCCTATCCTTATGTTGTAAGGACGAGTACTTTTAACAATCGCCCCATTTTCTGTAAGACTCGAATTCGAAATATAATCACTTAACTAACGCATCCCTAATTTTAACTAAATTATTTCGCGTTCTCTTTTAATGATACCCGTAAGTTTCACCTTCATCTAAGTTTAAAATATGATTATTTATAGATAATTTTTCATTATTTTCCCATTCCACTTCGACTTGTTCTGTATTGTGTTGTAAATAAATCCGTTTTTTAAACCAAAGAGGACCATTTATTTCTCCCCTTACACCAAAAGAACCTGCCGCCCCCGCATCATAGCGGTAGAAATCAATGTTGTACTTGTCCCCAGGAGAACTAAAAGTCTGTATGTGCTCATCCGACCCCATTGATGAAAAGAAGAGGGTGAATGAAACTACCAAAAATAACCCTATAGATGTCAATGTTGAAATAATTATTGTGAACCAACTTCTTGTTTTTGCCCACCAGTTTCTTTTATCTTTTAAACCGATAACTCCTAAAGTTAAGGCAATCAAACTAATCAGTAGTAATATATAATTCGGTGGAGCAATTAACCAAGTGTTGTTCATATTAGAATACAGTGAGTAAGCTGCTAATCCTAAGCAAACAAGTATTAAATAAAAAGACCATAAATTATATTTTTCCCCCATAATTCTCCCCTTTGTTAGATTTTCAACTTTTATCTTGTATGAATTACGAACATCCTGCTGTAAATGATATTGAACAATAGCCCCTATTATGGAAGACTTGATATCGAGATATTGAAGCAGATTTCTAACTAACGTCCCCGTTTATTGAATAGTGATTACTTCTTCTTCACTAAATCAATAAGGTAATGTAATTGTGCGATTAGATATGATAAAAGAAAAACAGTTACTGTACCAACAGATAAAATTGTTGTTTCTAAATAATCACCACCATCAAAAAATCCATTACCCAGAAAGAAGATAACAAAACAAATAACTAATGTACCAAAAAATATTTTAATATGCTTACCCACATAACTCCCTCCTTTTAAAATCCCTGTTGTGTTATCCTGCTCGGTTAGCACAATAAGCAATAGCCACTACGCAAC
The DNA here is from genome assembly GCF_052246755.1 of Halobacillus sp. B29. NCBI lineage: Bacteria > Bacillati > Bacillota > Bacilli > Caryophanales > Bacillaceae > Halobacillus > Halobacillus sp. B29. The sequence continues at coordinate 705 of NZ_JBQQCM010000019.1, read as the reverse complement.
TATTGCCCCCAATAGTTGAAGACTCGAATTGAAAATTTGTTACGCATAAGATTCCGAACGCGCAACAATTCCTTTTGATCATCAATAAATCAGCCCGATATATTGAGATGCTTTATTGAATTGTAAGCAATCCCTGAACAAAGTGCTAAAATCCCAATGACGTAAATTGAAATTGGAAAGTCTGGTATCAAAATGGTCAAAGAAAGGATACAAGTAATAAAAAATAACCTTAATGCTTTTTCTTTATAGTTTAAGCCTTCGAATAGTTTCATTTGGCGACCACTCTTTTGTACTTTTTTGCGTTTAAGCTGATTCCATATTAACTCACCAAAAACCACGCCAGACAGCCCACCTATTATGACAATAGTTAAACTGCCTGAGTCCCCTGAAATAAAATATGTGATAATGACAATCACTAAGGGAATTATTAATTTTTCAAATATTTTTTTCATAATTATATTTCCCCCATTAAATCATTCCTCTTATTACACGTACGATAGTAAACCAATTTAGTTTCAAAAATTGAAAAATACCTCGAATTCGAGTCTTCAACTAACCTGCCCTTTCGTATTATAAGCTTAACCAGAATTCTAGATATTTCTGGTTGACCATTTTTAATATGGTCTTATTATTACAGTAGCCAGGGTAGAACGCCCCTGCCCGTGGGACTTAGATCCCGTCCTGGTAAACCGTTCACCCCCTACT